>JACQDU010000335.1 GCA_016200955.1 bacterium | reverse complement strand
TCGGCGATGCGATCGAGGAGGTCGTAGACCTTCTTCATGGCCGAGCTCGCGCCGACGATCTCCTCGAAGCGAAGCGATTCGGCCACCGCGCGCCGGAGGCGCGTGACCTCGACGCGGAGCGCGCGATGTTGCACGGCGCGCTGGAGCGCTATGGCGAGCACCTCGATCTCGAAGGGCTTCGTCAGGAAGTCGTAGGCGCCCGCCCGGATCGCGGCGACGGCCGTCTCGAGCGTCCCGAAGGCGGTGATCACGATCACGGGCACATCGGGGCGATTCGAGACGCACCGTTCGCAGAGAGCGGTCCCCGAAAACCCCGGCATGTCGAGGTCCGTCACGACGGCGTCGAAGTCCTCCGAGGCAAGCAGAGCGAGGGCGTCCTCGGACGAGCGGCGCCATGTCGCCGCGAACCCGCGCTCGCCGAGGCCGGTCGCGAGCGCCTCACCCGTGCCCCTCTCGTGATCGACGACCAGGACTCGGCTCGACATCGACTCTCTCCTGCGCGGTGCTGGCCGTCCACCCCGGCACCGGAGGCCGCAAACGACGCTCCGAGAGGTCCGCGACTCGCTCGAGGGATGCGCGCTCCCTCGGGGCCTTCCGTTCCCGATCGGTGACGGAGGCGGGGGGTTCACGTAACCGGACCGTGACGCGGGAGCCGCTCCGAGGAGTTACGGCGAGAACGCCTCCGAGCCTTTGCCTCGGGAGACGGGTCGAGCCCCCTCGGGATGCGCTGGAGCTGCGGGCCCGCGGCGCCTCTCCACCTCGTGAGGGCCGCGGCATCCGCCGCCTCCCGGGCTCTCGATTGCTTGCGAGTCGGTCCGTGAGTGACCCATGTTGCTGAACGAAGTCCTCGTGTACGTCCTCGTCGCGCTCGTCTGCGGTCTGCTCGGGCAGGCCCTGGCCGGACGTTCCTCGAGCGGGGTCATCGGGTCGACGGTCGTCGCCTTGACAGGAGCCGTCCTGGCCGGGAACGCCGCTCGCTTCGTGGAGGCCCCGGAGCCGTTCCCGTACGAGGCGGGCCGCCGGACGATCCCCGTGCTGTGGACGGTGGTCGGCGCGGCGGTCATGACGGCGATCGCGTGCCTCTCGGGCAGCCGCGAGACGGGCTCGCGCGACTCATGATTCGCTCGCGAGGCCCGTTCCCTTGGTTCGGTCGAGGGATTGGGCCGCATGTGGGTAGACTCCGATGGCCAGAGATCCGGAGGACGGCGTGAAGGTTCGGGAACCCGGCGACGGATCGGCGCGACATGCTTGAGATCCTGCTGGTCGGCGACGAGGCCATTCTCCAGAGCGCGGCGAAGGACGCCCTGAGCGGTCTCGGCCATCGGGTGACGATCGCCGCGACGGAGTCGAAGGCCCGCGCGCTCCTCGAGTCTCGCGTCTTCGGCGTCGTGATCACCGACGTCAACATGAAGAAGGGGGACGGGCTCGCGATCTTCCGCCACGTGCACGCGACCGCCCCGGCGACCGACGTGATCCTCATGACGGACTACGGCACGATCGCGGACGCCGTCGCGGCGCTCAAAGAAGGCGCCTACGACTACATCATGAAGCCGTTCGACATCGAGATCATCGGCCTTCGCCTCGGGAGGATCGCGGAGCGGCGTCGCCTCGCGGAAGAGCTGGCCACGGCACGCGCGGCCGCCGCGCACCTGCCCGAGACGCCGATCATCGGCCGGACTCCCTCGATGATTCGACTCACGCAGCGCATAGGCACCATGGCCACGAGCGATGCGGCCGTCCTCATCACGGGCGAGACCGGCACGGGCAAGGAGCTCGTGGCTCACAGCCTCCACGAGCGCAGCCCGCGGGCCGCGAAGCCGTTCGTCGCCGTCAACTGTGCCGCCTTCCCGGAGACGCTCCTCGAGGCCGAGCTCTTCGGTTACGAGCGGGGCGCGTTCACCGGCGCAGCGGCGAGACGCGAGGGTCGCTTCAAGGCCGCGCACGGCGGGACGCTCTTCATAGACGAGGTCGCGGAGATGCCCGTCACGGCCCAGGTGAAGGTCCTCCGCGTGCTCCAGGACGGAGTCGTCGAGCCGCTGGGCACCAACAAGACGACTCACGTGGACGTGCGAGTCATCACGGCCACTCACCGGAACCTGAAGGAGCGCGTCGCGCAGGGCCTCTTCCGGGAGGACCTCTATTACCGGCTCAAGGTCCTCGACATCGAGATCCCGCCTCTCCGCGAGCGACCCGCCGATCTCCCTCTCCTCGTCGATCACTTCCTGCATCGCCCCCATCGGCCGGGAGCGGCGATTCCGGTGATCTCGCCCAGGGCATGGGCCGCCCTCGGCCAGTACTCCTTCCCGGGCAACGTCCGCGAGCTCGAGCACGCCATCGAGCACGCGGTCGTCCTCGCCCAGGGGAAGGAGATCGACATCGAGCATCTGCCGTCGGAGATCGCGGGCACGGCCGCGCTCAACACGGGCCCGAACGGATCTCTCCGTACGCTCTCGCTGGCCGCTCACGAGTTCGAGCGAGAGTATCTCCTCCGTGCGCTCACTCTCGTCGCAGGGAGGAAGGCGCGCGCCGCGTAG
>JACQDU010000334.1 GCA_016200955.1 bacterium | reverse complement strand
CCCGTCGATCGTGCTGATCGCCCTGGCGGCGCCCGCGTTCGCTTGACCGGGCTGCAAGGAGGCGGTCGCCTCGCACGTCGGAGACGACCCGGGAGCCCAGAACCGGATGGCGCTCGGGTATTACTGGAGCATCCTGCTCATGGTGAGCATGCCGTTCCTCCTCCTGGGAGGCGGGTCTCTCCTCATCTGGCGTGAGCTCCGGAAGGCCAGGAAGGCCGCCGAGATTCAGGCCTCGACGCTGGACACGGCCCAGCCCACGTGCGATCCTGCGCCGCTCAAAGCTGCGCGGGGTGAATTCGCCTCCGGCTCATTCACCCCCGCCCCCAGCGCGCCCCGAGAAGGCGTCAGAGAGACGGTGTCATGAAAGACGAGATCCATCCCGACTACCAGAACTGCAAGGTCCACTGCGGCTGCGGGAACACGTTCCTCACGCGATCGACGAAGGCCGAGATCCACGTCGAGATCTGCGGCGCCTGCCACCCGTTCTACACGGGCAAGCAGAAGTTCGTCGACACCGCGGGCCGGATCCAGCGCTTCCAGGAGAAGTTCAAGTGGACCGGCGACGCGGCCCAGCGCAAGGCCGCCGACAAGGGCCCGAAGAAGAAGGTCGCGGCTCCGGCTCCCTCGGCCGAGCAGTAGCTTCGCTCCGCAGGCTCGCGCGCGCTCGGGCAGCACGCCTCGGGTGCGCGCGCGCTCGTTTCCGGAGAGAATCCGACAGCGAAGACCCGTTTCCGCGTGATCCCCGACCGTAGGTGCGCCGCATGACGATGTTCGACAAGCTCGAGGAGCTCGAGAGACGTTTCCTCGAGCTCGAGCAAAAGGTCCAGGAGCCGGAGTTCTTCTCGAACCCGGAGCGCGCCCGCTCCCTGCTCAAGGAGCACGCCGGCCTCAAGCGGAACGTGGACCGCTACCGGGACTACAAGAAGTCCGTGGCGGCCCGCGACGAGGCCAAGACGCTCGCCCTGGATTCGGGCGGCGACGAGGAGCTGCGCCAGCTCGCGAAGGAAGAGCTCCCGCTCCTCGAGAAGAAGGTCCAGGAGTCGGTCGACCGCCTCCGCGAGGCCCTCGTGACCGAGGACGAGGACTCGATCAAGAACGCGCTCGTCGACATCCAGGGCGGCGTCGGCGGCGACGAGGCGGCGCTCTTCGCCGAGGACCTCTTCCGGATGTACTCGCGTTATGCCCAGAAGAAGGGCTGGAAGGTCGAGATCTACGACACGAACGTCGGCAACGCGGGCGGCTACAAATCGATCTCGTTCGCCGTCGAGGGAGACGGGGCCTACGGTCGCCTGCGCTTCGAGTCGGGCGTCCACCGCGTCCAGCGAGTCCCCGAGACCGAGGCGCAGGGCCGGATCCACACGAGCGCCGCGGCCGTCGTCGTCTTCCCGGAAGTCGAGGACCTGAAGGCGGTCGACATCGAGAAGCTCAAGACCGAGACGCGCGAGGACAAGTTCTCGGCCGGCGGCCCCGGCGGCCAGCACGTCAACAAGACACAGTCGGCCTGCCGTCTCACGCACATCCCGACCGGGATCGTCGTCCAGTGCCAGGACGAGCGCTCCCTGATCAAGAACATGTCCAAGGGCTACAAGACGCTCGCCGCGCGGATCAACGACCACATGCGCGCCGAGCGCGAGGCCAAGGAAGGCGCGGCGCGCCGGAGCCTCCGGGGGCGCGGGAACCGGAACGAGCGGATCCGCACCTACAACTTCCCGCAGAGCCGCGTGACCGACCACCGGATCGGGCTCACGATCCACGAGCTCCCGAAGATCCTCGAGGGGGACCTGGATCTTCTGGTGGAGAAGCTCGTGGAGCACGACAAGGAAGAGGGCCTCAAGGCGCTCTGATTCTCGGGGGGCATCCGCCCCGGCCAAGACTACCAGCTCCGTGAGCACGAGAGGAGGCGCGCTCCCCTCCTCGGCGAGCGAGGATGCGCCGAGGCGATCCCTCTCGGCGGCGGATCGAGACTCCGCTCCGTCGCGCGGCTTGCGGAACGTGTCCTAGTGCCTTATCCTCGCGCGTCTTCGTCGAGCCCCCACGGGAACCCGGCATGGCGATCGAGGTCCATTGCGACTGCGGCAACATCTACAGTGTCGGTCCCGAGCTCTCGGGGAAGAAGATCAAGTGCAAGAGCTGCAAGGTCGTCCTCAAGGTCCCGATCGTCCCGCTCGAAGCATCGGGTGAGCCCGCGCCGCCCTCGGAGGAATACGAGGTCGTCAAGGACTCGAAGGCGATGAAGGACCCTGGCTCGAAGGGCGCGAAGGAGTCTCCGGGCAAGGACGGGAAGAAGGACGGCGAGCCGGCGGCTCCCGTCGTCTGCACGACCTGCGGCGCTCCCGGGAAGCCGGGAGACGCGGTCTGCCTCGCGTGCGGCGCCGAGCTCGGCGGCGGAGGGCCCGGGCTCATCGAGAAGATCCCGAAGCAGGTCATCTTCGGCGTGATCGGCGTGGTCGCGCTCCTCCTCGTGAGCTTCGTGAGCTGGAAGATCGTGAAGAGCGTCAAGCTCTCGGGCCAGCTCACGGCGGGCCACACGAACTTCGATTCGGGCAAGTACCCCGCCGCGAAGTCCGCCTTCGAGCAAGCTCTCGTGGGAGACCCCGACAACGTCGAGGCCCTCGAGGGCCTCGTCCAGATCGGCATGACGCAGCCCGACTGGGGCCTCGTCAAGAAGCGCGCGCCCGCTCTCGTCGCGAAGACTCCGGCCGGGAACGGGCGGGCCGTCGTGAAGCGCAACCTCGCGCGAGCTTTCCTCGAGAGCGGCGACTTCCCGAACACGATCAAGTGGGCGAAGGACGCGCGCGCCGAGGACTCCTCGGTCGAAGCGGTGGACGAGATCCAGGGCCTCGCTCACCTCGGAGCGAACGAGAAGGACGCGGCGGTCGAGCTCCTGACGAAGGCCGACTCCTCGGGCTCGCGGAACCCGAAGGTCCAGCTCGGCCTCGCGAAGCTCAACGAGAGCAACATCAAGGATGCCCGCCGCTGGGCCGTGAAGGCCGCGGGCTTCGCGGCGAAGGACGCCACGGTCCTCCTCGCGCTGGCGCGGGTCTGCGAGATGGACGGCGACAAGCCCGCCGCCACGAGCGCGCTCGAGCAGGCTCGCGAGGCCGACCCGAAGTCCGCCGCCGTGCGCGTCAAGCTCGCCACGGCTTACCTCGAGCAGAAGCGTCCCAAGGACGCGCTCGTCGAGGCGAAGGAAGCCAAGGCGTCCAAGCCCGACGATCCCGAGGTCTCGAAGGTCCTGGGCCAGGCCCTCCTCGAGAACGGCGAGAGCGCCGCGGCGAAGGAGGAGCTCGCGCGCGCCGAGAAGCTCGCGGGAGACGACCCCTCGCCCGGCTTTCTCCTCGGCCGTGCTCTCATCAAGACGGGTGAGATCCCGCAAGGGATCGACCGGCTCGAGAAGGCCATGAAGAAGCGCGACAAGGACGTCTCGCTCTGGCTCGAGGCCGGCCGGATCGTCCTCAACGAGGCGAAGAAGCCGGAGAAGGCCGTGGTCTTCCTCGAGTCCGCCCTGCGCCTCGAGCCGCGACTGGGAGAGAGCGACCCGCCCGAGGTGAAGAAGCCGTTCGCCGAGGGCCGCATCCTCCTCGCGCGCGCGCTCGCCGCGCCCGATGGCGGCCGCGAGAAGTCGGCCGCGAAGATCCAGAGCGTCCTCACGGAAGCCATGGCCCTCGACCCCACGCGCGAGGAGATCTACATCGACCTCGGGAACCACTACCTCCTGCTCGGGAAGCCCGCCGAGGCGCTCGCCGCGCTCGATCAGGGAGTCCAGGTGGCTCCGAGGAACACGACCCTCCTCCGCGAGGTGCACACCGCGGCCATGCGCGCGAAGGACTTCGACAAGGCGATCGACGCCGCGAAGAAGCTCATCGAGATCAACCCGAAGGACGAGGACGCGAAGAACCGCCTCGAGAGCGCTCAGCTCGGCAAGGCGGAGAGCGGGAAGCCTTAGCTTCGATGCCGGACTCTCCCGGAGGAGGGCCGATCCCTGCTCCCGGACCCGCCACGCCGACTCCGGGTGGAGAGGGACCGCCCGCGCGCCCCCGCTGGCGGAGAGGCTGCGCTCGCGCCGCGATCGTGCTCGCGGCGCTCTCGCTCGCGCTGTTCCTCGCGCGCCGGCCGATCCTCGAGGCGGTGCCGCGCGCGCTCACGGTCGAGGATCCGGAGGAGACGGCGGACGCGATCGTCGTCCTCGCCGGCGACGGAGGAGAGCGCGTCGAGCACGCCGTCGCGCTCTGGAAGCGAGGCCGCTCGAGGACGGGCCTCCTCGTGCTTTCGGGCGGCCCGATCTACTGGAAGACGACCTGGTCGTCCCTCATGGCCGCTCACGCCGAGGCGCTCGGAGTTCCGCGCGAGAACCTCCTCGAGCAAGCGACCTCGACCACGACGCGCGAGGACGCGAGCGACACCGTCGACCTCCTCGTCGCGCGAGGCGACGTGCGCTCGATCGTCCTCGTCACCTCCGCCTGGCACTCGCGCCGCGCGAAGGCTCACTTCGAGCGCGCCGCCGCCGGCCGAGAACTGCGCGTGATCTCGTGCCCTTGCCCGGCTCCCGTGCTCGAGAACGGCTGGTGGCACGACGCTCCCTCGACGAGAGGGATCGTCACGGAGGTCCTCAAGTACCTCTGGTGAGTTATCCTGCCGCGGTGGCTTCCTTGCCGAGCCGACTGCGAGCCTGGGTGAGAGGGCACAGGAAGCTCGTCCTGGCTCTCGTGCTCGTGTTCCTGGTGACGGCGCCGAACGCGGTCGCTTACAGGCACGCGCGCGCCCTCACGCGCTACTCGGACGGCGGGACGCGCACGGAGAAGCCCGAGGACCTCTCGCTCGCGGGGAAGATCGAGGCGCTCCTCCTGGGAGCGAACGTGCCGCGGCCGGCGAACGCGGTCACGCCGGCGGCGCTCGGGCTCCCGTTCGAGACGGTCGCTCTCTCGTCATCGGGCGGCGCGGAGCTCGAGGCCTGGCGGGTTCCGTGCGACGAGAGCCGCGGGCTCGTCCTCCTCTTCCACGGCTACGCTGCCTCGAAGTCGCAGGAGCTCGAGGCCGCGCGGTTCTTCCACGAGAAGGGTTACGAGGCGTTCCTCGTCGACTTCCGCGGAAGCGGCGGGAGCTCCGGCAGGGAGACGACGCTCGGCGTGCGCGAGGCCGACGACGTGGCGAGCGCGCTCGCCGTCGTGCTCGAGCAGCCCTTCGGCCGCATGCTCGACACGGTCCGGGCTCGCTTCGATCCCATGCCCGTGCCGTCTTTCCCGGCGGCGCAGCTTCTCGTCTTCTGGGGCGGCTTCCAGCAAGGCTTCGACGGCTTCTCGCACAACCCCGTCGACTACGCCAAGAGCGTCCGCTGTCCCGCGCTCGTGCTCGTGGGAGAGAAGGACCCCACGATCTCGCTCGAGCAGGAGCGCGAGCTCGTGGGCTCGCTCGCGGGCCCGAAGACGCTCGCGACCTTTCCAGCAATCGGCCACGTGCACCTGATCTCCGCTCGCCCGGACGAGTGGAAGGCGGCCGTCTCGGCTTTCTTGCATTAAGTTTTCTTCCATGGAGGCTTACGGGAAGGCCCGCGCGCCGCGTCAGCCTCGCGAAAGGGAGGCAACAGGGCCAGGGCGCTGCTAACATTCCGGGGCAACTCCGATCGAAGGGATCCGAATGCCCGAGCTAAAGCGCGAGCCGACCGACGCGGACCTCCGCGACGCGAAGAGGCCGCTCATCCAGATCAACCCGCAGCGCCAGGCCGCTTACAAGGCCCGCAAGCGGTCGATCGAGAACGCTTACGACTCCGCCCAGCGCAAGCTCCAGAACTCCGCGAGGGGCCTCTCGGCTTCGGACGCCGCGGCCAAGTACGCCGAGGTCGACTTCCTCGAGGCGGAGAAGTTCCGGAAGCTCGAGCAGCTCAAGGATCAATACAAGGGCATGCTCGAGAAGACGACGCTCGAGGAGCTCAAGGCGGGCGCGACGTACGTCGCCGACGCGAGCGTGACGCGGGCGCTCGGCTACGCGCAGGAAGCCGCGAGCCGCGTCAAGGACGCCTACGAGATCGCCTCGCACACCGCTCTCATCGCCCAGGTCGGGGCGACCGGGCTCCTCATGACGAACCCGTTCACCGCGGCTCTCGCCGTCCTGAACCTCGCCGACAAGTGGATCGGGCGCGCGATCGGCTGGGCGCAGATGGCGAAGCACCAGTGGGACGCCGACTGCAGCCGCGTGAGCACGCGCATCGGCAAGAAGATCGCCGAGGTCTACGGGAACTCCGAGTTCCACATGGCCCGCACGACGGGATCGGTCTTCGCGGGAGCCGACCAGAGCACGATCGCGCGCCAGAGGCTCGAGAAGAAGCTCTATCACAAGATCTGGAACATCCGTGAGGACGTGATCAAGTACAAGATCCTCACCGTCGAGATGGAGCAGAAGGCGCAGGTCATGCTCGAGGAGAAGAACCAGGTCGCCCGGCAGGTCGTGGAGATCGACAACCAGGTCAAGGCGTTCGAGCAGACCACCTCGCGCGGGGGCGTGAGCCCCGCCGTCGCGCGCCAGCTCCAGCCCAAGATCGCCCAGATGAAGGCGAAGTGCGCGGAGCAGACCCGCAAGTGCCTCGAGATCTCCGAGAAGATCATGGCCGTCCTGAACGAGGTCAACGACAACAACCAGCGCCTCGTCAACGACGCCGAGGTCAAGGTCACGAAGATGTGCGACGAGATCGTCAAGTCGTTCGAGAACACGGCCTTTCAGGGAAAGCTCACGGGCTCTCACTCGCACGGCTCCTGGCGCCAGGCGATCCGCCGCGCCTTCTCCTGAGAGCGGCGACACGCTCCTGGACTGACAGCTCTCGCGAGCGCGGGAGTCTTCTCTCGCGAAGTCGGCCGATCAGGATTCAGGATTCGCCGCAGGCGAATGCGGTGGTGCAATACTTCACTTGCGCCTTGCGGCGCCAGCCGCGAGTGACTTACATGAACTCCCGCCGCAAGGCGCTAGTGAATTCGCCGCAGCGGTGAATCGGTCGAGCTCGCCCGAGAAGACCCATGAGCGACGCCAGGAACAACCCCGCTCCTCCGAGCGCGACCTCGCCCCCGCGAGCGTTCGGGCGCACGATCGTCGTCGGCGACCTCCATGGCTGCCACGACGAAGCCCGGGAGCTCCTCTCCCGCCTCGCGGTCACGTCGAGCGACCGCGTCGTCTTCGTGGGAGACCTCGTCGACCGCGGCCCCGCTCGCCGGGAGTGCGTCGAGCTCGCCATGCAGCACGAGTGCGTCCTCGGGAATCACGAGGAGAACCACCTGAGACAGCGCCGCCGCCCGCTCGAGAAGATGAAGCCCGATCACGCGGCGACGCGGCGCGTGCTCGAGGACGTTCACCTGAACTGGTTCGCCTCGCTCCCGCTCTGGGTCGAGGTCCCGGACGCGAACGCCCTCGTGGTCCACGCGGGCGTCCTCCCCGACCTCCCGATCCACGAGCAGCCCGCGCACTCGCTCCTCCACGCGCAGTGCGTCCGCCCGCCCGACCGCAAGAGCTACTGGCCGTCCAAGGCTCCCGAGGGCTGGACGTTCTGGACCAACCACTGGAAGGGGCCCGGGCGCGTGATCTTCGGGCACACGGTCCTCGACCGCCCGCTCGTCTCGCGGCACGCCGTCGGGATCGACACGGGCTGCGTCCACGGCGGCTCCCTCACCGCGGTCGTGCTCCCGGACTGGGAGATCGTCTCGGTGCCCGCGCGGCGCGACTACTTCGGGCCCAAGGGATCGGGCGTCGCGCGGTATCCGGTCATGAACGGCGTGAGCTGCTTCTCTTAGCTCGAGCGAGGAAAGAGACACGAAGACGCAAAGACGCTAAGGCGCGAAGGGCCGAGAGCGGAGCTCTTTGCGTCTTCGCGTCTTTGCGCCTTTGCGTTTCCTCTGTGGGAGAGGGGCTCGTCGATCATCGATGCTTGATCGCGATGTTCCCCGCGTTCAGCACGTAAGAAGTCACGAGAGACGGATCGCCCTCCATCCAGCGGTCGGCCTCGGCGTTGTTCCACGAGCCGTCGGGCTTCTGCCGTGCCTTGCAAGCGTCGAGGAGATCGCGCGCCCAGCGGTGCTTCCCGGACTTCGTGTCGATCTCGTCCGCGCCGAGAGCGCTCAGGGAGCGCGCGAACGCGAGGTAGTAATAGAAGAGACCCGCCTGCGCCTGCGTGGGAGCGGTCGCCCGCAAGCCGAGGCCCTGGTTCTCGTCGAGCGTGTAGTGCTCCTTGACCCAGTTGAGGGCGGCCTTCACCCGGCCGTCTTCCTTCGTGAGGCCGGCGCAGGCGAGCGAGAGGAGACCGTTGTAGGTCATGCTCGCGTAGCTCTCGTAGCTCACGCTGCCGTCCTTGTTCTCGATCTTCGTCTGAGCGGCGGTCGCGCGAGAGGGGCCGTAGAAGAAGCCTCCGTCGTTCCGGGAGACGAGCTTCGCTTCCGGCACGCCCTTGTTCGTCTCGGTGTTGTTCTGGCAGCGCGTGATGAACTCGACCGCGCGTTTCATGACGGGCGAGTCGGCCGCGACGCCGGCATCTTTGAGAGCGGAGATCGCGAACTGCGTGTTCGAGAGGTCCGCGTCGGGCTTGGTGCCGGTCTTCGAGTCGTATCCCCACCCTCCGTAGTGGGGCGAGCTCTTCTCGGTCTTGCTCGCCGCGTTCTCCTCGTTGAACTGGTCGCTCTCGAGCCACTTCACGGCCTTCGCGATCTGCTCCTTGTACTTCGTCTTGTCGATCGCCACGAGAGCCATGATCGAGGCCGAGGTCCGGTACGTCCCGAGGCCGCTCCCTTTGTCGGTGATCGAGCCGTCGTCTTGCTGCTTCGAGAGGAGATGAGCGGTGCCCTTCTCGATGACGGCCTTCGCGTCCTTCTCGAGAGCCGGATCGGTCGCCTTCCACTCGTGGAGCGCCTTGATCGCGAGAGCGGTGATCCCGATCTCGCCGGGCTTCTCGCCCGGACGCGCTCCGCCGAATGAGCCGTCGGCGTTCTGGTGCGAGCACAGGAACTTGACGCCTCTCGCCAGCATCTCCTCGTCGGCGTCGGCCGCTCGCGCCACCCGCGAGCACGAGAGCACGAGAGCGGGCGAGAGCGCGGTCGCGGCGAAGCGGCGGAACGTGTTCGTCATGGGTCCTCCTCTTACGAAAGCGTCTTCCTGTCGTGTGAGACGAGCGCGAGGCGGAGCGTTTCAGGATCTTCTCACGGCCCGCCCGGCGCTTCGAGCGCGGCCGTGTAGCGGGCCTCGGCGAGCCGGACGCGGTAAGGAACGCGAGCGCGAGCCTCGCGGCCCGGATCTCGCGCCGGGTCCGCGATCGGCCCGGTTTCCCTGGGAGACGACGCGAGAGCGACCGGGGTCGCGGAGACGGGATCGCTCCCCGAGCCCGCGGCGCTCCCGGGCCCGCTCGCCTTGCGCTTGCGCGAGCGCTCGAGCGCCTGGGCGGCGCGCGCGAGAGCCTCCTGGGACGCCTTCGTTCCGCTCTCCTCGAGCTTCGTGAGCGCCTCGAGCGCGGTCCTCGCGTCGCCCGAGCCGATCGCGCCCTCGAGCGCGTCTCCGAGCGAGCGCTCCTCGCTCGGGGCGAGGGGCTTTCCCGAGGACGGCGTCGCGCGGGAGGCCAGCTCTCGCGCGAGCGCTCGCAGCTTCTCCGAGAGCAGCTTCTCCATCTCGGGAGACAAGAGCCGCTCGGGCTCGCTCGAGGCACCGGGAGCGGCGGAGGCCTGCCCTGAGCCGAGTCGAAGAGCTACCTTCACCGAGTCGGGATCGCGCGGCTTCTCGCTAGAGCTCGCGCCCTTGTCCTTCTTCCCCGAAGCACCGGGCGACGTCGAGTCGGAGAAGAAGAACGGCGCGCGCGCCTCGGCTCGAGCGGGCGCCGCGGCGGGTCCGAGAGCGACCGCGAGGAGGAGGAGCGCGAAGGCCGCTCCGGCCGCGAAGCCGCGCGGCGCCTCGACGGGAGCGAGGCGCGCGATCTCGGCTCCGTCCGCCTCTCGCGCCGCTTCCAAGACGACGAGAGCGCCGAGCGGCCCGTGCTTTCCCTCGAGCGCCTCCGCCGCCGTCTCGAGGAGAGCGCCTCGCTTGAGCGCGAGATCGAGCTGCCTCGCTGCCTGAGCGCGCGTGGGCTTCTTCCCCAGGAAGAAAGCCATGACCGCCGACACGAGGAGCGCTCCCATGACGGCGGCGCCGGCCGTCCGCGCCGTTTCTCCGAGCCCCCGCGCCGCGAGCGCTCCGACTTCGAGCGCGAGGAGACCCGCGAGCGCGAGCCACGCCGCTCGCGCCAGGCTCACCGAGAGCGCCATGCGCGAGCGTGCCCGGTCGAGGAGCGCCTCGAGCTTCACCTGCTCACCGGATGGGCGCTACGCGCGCCCCCCCGTTGCAGCCCTTCGGGCCGCGGGGGCCCCCCCGCGATGGGCCGCTCCGCGCTTCGCGCTCCGCGTCCCGCTGCTCGCTCCGCTCGCACTATTTTTTCTCCCCCGGCGACTCCTCGCCCTGCTTCGAGCCGGCGGGCTGCTCGACCGGGTCGGCCGGCTCGACCGTCGCCTCGACCGCGCCGCGCGGAGGCGGGCCCATGCCGGGAGCGCCGCCGCCGGGAGGCCTCTCCTCGTCGTTCCGGCGCCTGGCGTCCTCGGGCTCCTTCTCGTCTCCCGCGCGCCACGGGCGTATGTGCGCGACGATCGGCGTCGCGCGCTCGGGGAGTCGGTTCGCCCACGCGACGAACAGCGTGTTGTCGCCGCCCTCTCTGAGCGGCGTGTCGAGGATCGCGTCGGGGTCGTGATACGTGACGGCGATCGTGCCCATCTCCTGCGCCATGAAGATCGTCTTCGTCGTCTTCCCGTCGGGCGGCATCGGCGCGTCCCACATGTAGGAGCCGGTGAAGATCCACCCGGCGTGCTTCATGCACCCGTCGCGCGAGATATCGTACAGGAGGTCCTCGGCGCGGCGCCGGACCGTCTTCCCGTTCTCGTCCTTCCACTCGACCTCTACGACGACGCGCTCGCCTTTCCTGAGCGACTTCCTCTGGCCGAACCGCTTCACCTGCGGCGTGGGCGTGAGGCCGATCGAGAGGAGCCCGAACTGGAGGTGCTTCGGGTTCACGTTCCAGAACAGGAGGCTCTCGTAAGCTTTCCCGCCCGGCCCGCACGCGAGGAGCTCGAGCTGCGGTCCCTGCTTCATCGCCGTGAAGCCGTCCACCTCGATGCGCCTCTCCCGGACGAAGATCCGCACGTGAGGGAAGGCGGTGATGACGCCGGCCGCGGCGTCCAACATCCGAGCGAGGCCCGCAGGGCCTCGCTCACCCTGCGTCGAGCGCAAGAAATCCGGGGGGCGCGTAAGCCCCCGATCCGGTGCGACGCGACCGACCATGCGACGTGCCCTCGCGTGCAACGAGCGCTCCGGAGCGCCGACCCTCGCGGGAGCGCCGGTTTGCGGCGCTTCCGCCGCCTCCCTGAACAAGGAGCGCTCAGGGCTGGATGCTCCCGGAACGTCTCTCACGACTTCACGTAACGAGGCCGGATCGGGAAGCGCGCCGAGAGCTTCTTGGTCTCGGAGTGGAGCTTCTCGAGCTTCGCGGCGTCCTCGCGCGACTCGAGCGCGCGGTCGATGAGGTCGGCGATTTGCCGCATCTCGCCCGTTCCGAAGCCGCGGCTCGTGACGAGAGGAGTCCCGAGGCGCATGCCGCTCGGGTCCATGGGCTTCCTCGGGTCGTAGGGGATCATGTTCTTGTTGACCGTGATCCCGATCTTCTCGAGCGTGGACTCGGCCTGCGCTCCCGTGAGCTTCTTCGGGCCCAGGTCGATCAGGAAGAGGTGGTTCTCCGTGCCGCCCGAGACGATCCGGTAAGCGCGCTTCGCCATCTCCTCGGCGAGGACCTTCGCGTTCTCGATGATCTGCTTCTGGTAGTCCTTGAACTCGGGCGCGAGGGCCTCCTTGAAGCTCACGGCCTTCGCGGCGATCACGTGCTCGAGCGGACCGCCTTGCTGGCCGGGGAAGACGGCCTTGTCGACCGCCTTCGCGTGCTCCTGCGAGCAGAGGATCATGCCTCCTCGCGGTCCGCGGAGCGTCTTGTGCGTCGTCGTCGTCACGAAGTCCGCGAGCCCGACCGGGCTCGGGTGGAGCCCGGCCGCGACGAGGCCGGCTATGTGAGCGATGTCCGCGAGGAGGAGCGCTCCCACGGCCTTCGCGATCTCGGAGAAGGCCTTGAAGTCGATGATCCTCGAGTAAGCGCTCGCGCCGCAGACGATCATCTTGGGCTTGACCCGCTCGGCCGTCTTCCTGACCTCGTCCATCTCGATCCGCTCGGAGCCCTTCGCGACGCCGTAGCGCTCGATCTTGAAGATCTGGCCGACGAAGTTGACGTTGTGCCCGTGAGAGAGGTGCCCGCCGTGGTCGAGCGACATGGAGAGGATCGTGTCCCTCGGCGTACTTGTTCGTGAAGGAGGTCCCCATGGCCGCGAGCACGGCGTCCGAGACGGCGTTCTCGGACGCTATGAGGATGACGTTCTCCTCTTGCCGCCTTCTCTCCGCCTCGAGCGCGCGGGCGATCTCTGGATCGACCGAGCGAAGCTCCTCGAGCTGAGCCGCGAACATCGAATCTCCCATGGGAGCCGTCCTCCTCGTTCGAGCCGTCTCGCCTAGTCGCCCCCGCCGTCGCCCACGGGCTTCCCGCCCGAGGCGGCCCACTTCAGGTAAGCCTCGATCATGGAGTCGAGCTTCCCCGCGAGGAAGCCCTCGGTGTCGCTCGTTTCCCAGCCCGTCCGGTGGTCCTTCACGAGAGTGAACGGGAAGAGGGTCACCGAGAGGATCCGGTCCGAGGCGCCGAAGCCCATGTTGGACTTCGTCTGGTAGCCCGTCGCGGCGGCCTGCGCGCGCAGCTCCTCCTCGCGGGAGGCGAGCTTGGCGGCGAGGATCCCGCGCGCGCGGCGCTTGTTCGCGCCCTGGTTCCGCTGCTCGGTGCACGCGACGGTGATGCCCGTCGGGATGTGCCTCACGCGGACGCCGGACTGCGTCTTGTTCACGTGCTGCCCGCCCGGGCCGCCCGAGGCGAACGTCTCCCACTCGAGGTCGCCTTCCTTGATCTCGATCTCCTCCTCCTCGTCGGAGGCGGGGAGGATCTCGACGGCGGAGAAGGCGGTCTGGCGCCTCTGCTGGTGGTCGTAGGGCGAGATCCGGACGAGCCGGAGAGTGCCCTGGAGGCCCTTCAGCCACCCGTAGGCGCCGCGCCCCTCGATCGAGAGCGTGGCCGACTTGTAGCCCGCCTCCTCGTCCTTCGCGGCCGAGAGGAGCTCGCACTCGAAGCCCTTGATCTCGGCGTAACGGGCGATCATGCGGACGATCATCATCGTCCAGTCCGTGGAGTCGCGGCCGCCCATGCCGCACTGGAGGTTGACGTAAGCCGACTGCTCGTCGTGCGGTCCCGTGAACATGGCACGCAGCATGAGCTCGCCGAGCTGGGAGTGGACGACGGCGAGCTCGCGCTCGCTCTCGGCGAGCGCTCCCGCGTCGTTCTCGCTCTCGGCGAGCTCGACGAGCACTTCGAGGTCATCGAGCCGCTTCGTGAGAGCGAGGTAAGGCTCCGTCGCCGCCTTGAGGCCCTTCAAGGCGAGGACGGTCTTCTGCGCGGACTCCTGGTTCTCCCAGAAGCCGGGGCGCTCCATGTCCCGCTCGACCTTCGAGCGCTCCTGGACGCGCGTGTCGATCTTGAGCGCCGCTCGAAGCTCGCCGTGCGTGCGGCGAGCGGCCTCGACCTTCGATCTGAGCTCGGACAAGGTTGATCTCGCGGAACGGCGTCCCGTGCCGTCTTCTTACCACGGCTCGGGTTGCAACGAAAGAAGGGCGGCGGCTCAGGGGGCGGGGGCGACGAAAGTCGCCCCACGCTCACAGTAGAATGACGGGGTGCTACGGGATCCGCGCCGCCGTTACTGGGCGATCATCTTACTCGCCTTCGTGCTCCGGGCCGTCGTCGTTTTTCTCCCCTTCGACTTCTCCGCCTCCGACAGCTACACGTACGACTTCCCCGCCCGCAGCCTCGCGGCCTTCCACGGCTACCAGGACGAGAGCGGACGCCCGACGGCGGAGCGGCCGCCAGGATATCCCCTCTTCCTCGCGCTCGTCTACATGGTCTCGGCGCGGCCCGTGGCCGTGGGCCTCGCGCAGGCGCTCCTCGGGACGGCGACGGTCGCTCTCCTCCACAGGCTCATCCGGAGGAGAAGACCCGAGGCGGCGAACCTCGCGGCGTTCGTGCTCGCGGTCGACCCGGTCGCGATCCTCCTCGTGGGTTTCCTCCTGGTGGCGTGGCTCCTCGCGAGGAAGCGGCCCGTTCCTCTCCTGATCGCGGCGGCGATCGTGGCGCTCGGAGTCGGCGCGTGGACATACAGGAATTACCGGATCGACAGCAAGCAGCTCGTCCTCACGAGCTACCCGGTGCCGGCCGGTGAGTTCTGGCTCATGACCGAGTCCACGAACGAATGGCTCCACGACGACTCGACGACGGCCTTTCAGGAGTTCCACTTCCAGGAGATCCACCGTCTCCAGGAGAAGACGCCGGGAGACATCGCGCCGGTCAAGTCCGAGCTCTACGCGCGCGCTCTCGCGAACCTGAAGCGCGAGCCGCTCGTCGTGCTCGGGCGGGCGGCGAGGATCAACGCGTGGTACTGGCTCGAGGTCCCGGGGAGCGTGAGGATCACGATCCACCCGCGCCTCCGCTGGCTCCGGCTCGGCCTGATCCCGTTCCACTGGGTGCGGCTCCTCTGGGCGATCGCGGGGCTCATCGAGCTGCGGCGGCGCCGCGAGCTCGGGAGCTTCGCGAGCGAGATCGCCGCGTGGGCCTTCCTGGCGATCGGCCCCTGCCTCCTCTTGCCGCTGCCGCGCTACCTCGCGCCGCTCGTGGCGGTGCTCGATGGGCTGGCCGCGACGGGCTTCGTGTTGTACGTGAGAAGAACGGGGGAGCTCCCGTGGACGGAATCCTCGACGTACGCGCCGAGCTCGAGCGGCTCGACGCTCCCTGGGAAGCGGTGAGGCCGGCGCTCATCGCGATCAAGCGGGAGCGCATGGCGACCGGAGCCGTGCCCTTCTTCCGGGCGACGGCGCCGCTCTTCTTCTTCCGCTTGCGGGAGGAGCTCGCGCCGCCGCGGCCGGCTCCGCTCGAGCAGCTCGGGCGATGGCTCGAGGGAGACGCGAGCGCCGCCCAGGACCGCCTCTCCTGGTGCGCGGGAGACGTCCACCTCGAGAACTTCGGGGCCTACCGCGCGAACGACGGGGAGGAGCGCTTCGGCCTGAACGACTTCGACGACGCGCTCGTGGCGCCGCTCGAGGTCGACGTGCTCCGGCTCCTCGCGTCTTGCCTCGTGGCCGCGCGCTCTCGCGGCGGCCTCACGGGAGCGGAAACCGGAGCGCTCGCGCGGAGGACCTTCGAGGTCTACGCGAGAGGCCTCGGTTCGAGCCCTCGCCCCGACCCGGGCGCCGAGGAGGTCGAGAAAGGCCCCGTCCGCGACCTCCTCCTGGGAGCGACCGAGAAGTCGCGCGAGGACTTCCTCGACAAGCGCGCTCCGATCGGGAAGTCGGGAAAGAGAGCCTTCGTCTCGAGCGACCGCTACCGCCTCCTCGAGGGCCCGGAGCGCGCGAACGTGCTCGAGGCGTTCTCGAAGGCCCTCACGACGCTGGGCGAGCGCGCCGATCCTCAGCCGGGCTTCTACAAGGTGCTCGACGTGGCCGCGCGGACGGCCGGGCTGGGCTCGCTCGGAGTGGGGCGCTACGCGGTGCTCGTCGAGGGCAAGGCCGCTCACGTGGCACAGCGGGAGACGACGGTGATCAAGGCCGACGAGAAGCACAAGCCGTCGGGCTCTCACGGAAACGTGCTCCTCGAGCTGAAGGAGGCGAAGCCCGCGTCGCTCGCCCGTCGCGCGGTGCCGTCCTCCAGGACGTTCGCCGACGAGGCGGAGCGCGTGATGGACGGCCAGACGGCCCTCCGGGGCGAGGCCGCGCACCACCTCGGGCGCACGACCCTCGCGGGGACGCCTTACTACCTCCGCCGCCTCTCTCACCGGGAGGACCGGATCGACCTCGAATCCATGGGAGCCCAGGCGAGCGTGCTCGCCTCGATCGTCGACGCCGAAGCGCGCGCTCTCGCGTCCGCTCACCTGCGCTCGCGGCAGCGGCTGGGGCTCGGGCCGCTCGCGGTCCCGGGAGCGCCCGAGCGCGAGGCCTGGCTTCTTCTCGCTGCCCGGCTCGCCGGGAAGGTCGAGGCGGACTATCTCTCGTTCACGTTCCCGTCGAGCTGAGCGACCCGCGACTTTCCCACGACTCCTCGCCCCTCTCCCTCTCGAGAGCCCCCTCTCCCAATGGTTTGCGCGCGCGCAGCTCCCGCGAAAGGGGCGCCTCGTTCGGCCCTCCCGTGAACACGGGCGAGACTCGCCACCGCTGGAGGGCCGCGCGCTCCGGGGAGCGCTCGACTCTTGGAAAGGGAAGAGCACGTGGACCAGGACGCGTTGAAGAGGCTCGCCATCGGTTACTACAAGCCAATTCTTCTCGCGGAGAGAAGAACTCACCTTGGTCCGCCACGCCCAAAGGCGTGGCATTTGGTTCGGGGCGGAAGCCGAGGCCGGTGATCTTCACCGCTCGCTGCCGCTCGCCTGGGGCGAGCTCACGGGCGAGGAGCTCCTCACCACGAACGGCGGCAGCGCGAGGAGCTGGGACGAGCACGTCGTCAGCCACGGCGACTGATGAGCGGCGGCGATCCGTGTCGCCGCTGGAGACCAACGAGGCGAAGGACTCCTTTACCTTTCGCGTACACAACGGTGGCGCTCGTGGCGTCACCCCTTGGCAGAAGGCGCTTTACGGCCGTCCGCCGCGTCCTCCCTCGCTTGGCACGCCCATCGCTTTCTCAATTTCGTATCTAAGAGAGCGACAACGGGCCGTCGAGCAAGGCGACGCGAACCTTCGAGGCTCGAGACTCGTCTCAGAGGCTCAAACGGACTTCGTAGGAACCGCTGGATGAAGACATCCAGCCAGGGGAGAGGGATCACATGGCCGCTTCTTCCGAGAGACTGCATCGCGTGAGTCCGCTCGCGGAGTGCGCTTCGTGTGGCGCCACGCTGTCCAGGGACGAGCGCGTCATTCACAACGACGTCTGCTTCTCCTGCGCCGAGGACGAGCGCGCCGCCGACCGCGCCGCCGCTCTTGCTGCGCCGTCGAAGAAGGTCGAGACGAAGAAGATCGCGACGCCTTCGGGCAAGAAGGTCGAGTTCTCCTTGAAGAAGGAGAAGACTCCGTCGAAGAAGGCGCTCGAGACTCCTTCCAAGAAGGCGCTCGAGACTCCTTCCAAGAAGGCGCTCGAGACTCCTTCCAAGAAGGCGCTCGAGACTCCCTCCAAGAAGGCGCTCGAGACTCCCTCCAAGAAGACGCTCGAGACTCCCTCGAAGAAGGGAACGCACGCGATCAAGAAGAGCACCCTCGAGACGCCTTCGAGGAAGAAGCTCGAGACCCCGTCGGGCAAGAAGCTCGAGGTGCCCAGCGCCGGCACCGGGCCGTCCTGGCTCCTGCTCGCGGGAGCGGGTGTCGCCGCGTTCCTCCTCTGCGCGGGAGCGGTCGGGGTCGTCATGTGGCCGTCGAAGCCTGCCGAGGTCGCGAACGCGCCGTCACGCCCGGTCGTGATCCAGCCCGTGCCCGTGACACCCGTCTCCGAACCCACCCCGGCGACTCCGAGCGCGGTCCAGGCGACTCCGGTCGCGGCCAAGGTCGCTCCGTCGCCCGAGGCCCTCCGCCGGCAGCGCGTGGCGGACCTGATCGCGGCGGCGAATGGCTCTTACGGCGACCGCGACTTCCAGGGAGCGCAGAAGGCGCTCGCCGACGCGAAGGCCGCGGCCGCCGCGAGCGACGCGGACCTGCTCCAGTCGATCAAGGACCTCGAGAAGAACGTCGAGGCCGCGCTCAAGGCGCGGGCGAGGGTCGACCACTCCGAGCCCAAGAACGCTTCCTCGGACGACGGCGAGTTCAAGGAGACTCCCGGCGGTGGCCACGTCTCGGTGCCGAACGAGCCCGCCAAGAACCCCGATCCCACGCCGAAGAAGCCCGAGCCCACTCCCGCTCCCAAGAAGCCCGAGCCCGCGAAGAAGCCCGAGCCGGCGAAGAAACCCGAGCCCGCGAAGGTGGACCCGGCGAAGGACGCGGCCACGGCCGCCCTCGCGGGCCTCAAGTCCCGCCTCAACGTGAAGCCGAACGTCGACGCGGACGGCAAGGTGAGCGTCCACTACAGCATGGCGGACGACTCCCAGAGCGCGGACTTCGACAACGTGAGCGCCGCCTTCTGCGACAGGAACCCCGACAGCGACCGCGTCTTCGCCGACAGCTGGATGGGCCCCGCTCACAAGGGCCTCGTGATCGCGAGCTCGAGCCAGCGCGGTCTCGTCCTCCACCGCATGCCGATCAAGGGCGACTTCACCATGGAAGTCGGCTTCGAGATGGAAGGTGGCCCGACCGCGGCCGAGCTCGTCTTCTTCTGCGGCTGGAACGGCAAGAAGGCGACCGGCTGCGACTGGCACGGCAACATCGTGGAGCTCGACTCGAACCTGAACTCGCGCGTCCGTGGCGGCGGGGAGCTCGAGGACCACAAGTATCGCAACAAGGCGCGCAACACCGCGAAGCTCGTTCGCGTCGGCAACGAGGTGACCTACTACTTCAACGGTCGCGAGCTCGGGAGAGCGACCTTCGCGGGCAGCGACGGGCTCGCGGGGTTCATGATCTGCCAGCAGAAGGCTCTCATCACGAGCTTCTCGCTCTCGGGCCAGATCGGCGAGGTCCCGACGACGAAGAAGAAGTAAGCGTCGCCGCCGTCGTCCGGCTCGAGTCACGAAAAGGGCAGTCGAGAGCCCGCTCCGACCCTCACCGCGCCGCGGGACCAGTGACGAGTGCCCGGTGACAAAGTGACGTGCGTACCCGGCTCGGCCTCTTTCAAATCAGTCCAACCCTGACGCTCCTCGAGGCTTCACCGCCCGCACGCCTTGCATCCTCTGTCTCCCAGGGCGAACATGCCTCCGGCCCAGCGCGGCACGGGAGGCTCCATGACAACCTCGGCCGGCAAGAAGCCGATCCTCTCGAGCGTGTTCGAGCTCTACAAGATCGGCATCGGGCCTTCGAGCTCGCACACCGTCGGGCCCATGCGCGCGGCCATGGATTTCGTCGAGCGTCTGGGAGCGCGGCGAGGTGAGGTCGCGAAGCTCAAGGTCGAGCTCCTGGGCTCCCTCGCGGCGACGGGTTGGGGACACGGGACCGATCGAGCCGTGCTCGCCGGTCTCATGGGGCTCGCTCCCGACACCGGCGATCCGAGGGAGATCCAGCTCTCCGCCGAGCGCGTGAAGAAGGAGAAGACGCTCCGGCTCGGCGGCGACCGCGAGGTCCCCTTCTCCTATGACGACGACCTCCTCTGGGACAGGAAGAAGCCGACGCCCGAGCATCCGAACACGGTGTGCTTCACGGCCTTCTCGGCGGGCGGCGCGAAGATCGTCGAGGAGGAGTACTACTCTGTGGGCGGCGGCTTCGTCGAGCGGAAGGACGCCGAGGGCCGCGTCCGTTGCGGCCCCAGGATCGAGGCGCCGAAGCAGCCCGACCTCCCTTACCCGTTCGAGACCATGGCCGACCTCCTCGAGCACGCGAAGAAAGCGAAGCTCAGCTTCTCCGAGATCATGGAGGCGAACGAGGCCGAGGGCCGCGGCTTCACGCGGGAGCAGGTCCGCGAGAGGCTCCGGAAGATCTGGCGCACCATGAAGGACACGATCGCCGCGGGCCTCTCCTCGGGAGAGCGCGAGCTTCCGGGCGGGCTCCACATGGCGCGGAAGGCGAAGCAGTCGCTCGAGCGCCTGCGAGCCGAGGTCGGCGGCGACCCGAAGGAGTTCCCGAGGATTCCCTTCGGCGACCTCCGCCGGACGCACATCTACGCGCTCGCCGTCGGCGAGGAGAACGCCGCGGGAGGTCGCGTCGTCACGGCTCCCACGAACGGTGCCGCGGCGATCGTGCCCGCCGTGCTCAAGACCTTCCAGGACGAGAAGGGGCTCACCGACGACGAGATCGGCCGCGCTCTCCTGACCGCGGGCGCCGTCGGTCTCCTCATCAAGGAGCACGCCTCGATCTCGGGCGCCGAGGTCGGCTGCCAGGGCGAGGTCGGCAGCGCGAGCGCCATGGCCGCCGCCGCCGCCGCCGAGATGGCCGGCGGCTCTCCCCAGCACTGCGAGTACGCCGCCGAGATCGCGATCGAGCACAACCTCGGCCTCACGTGCGATCCGATCAAGGGCCTCGTCCAGGCTCCTTGCATCGAGCGGAACGCCATGGGCGCGGCGAAGGCGATCCAGGCGGCGAGCTACGCTCTCATGTCGACGGGGCAGCACCTCGTGAGCTTCGACCGCGTCGTGCGAACCATGAAGCGCACGGGCGAGGACATGAACCGGAAGTACAAGGAGACGAGCGAGGGCGGGCTCGCCGTCTCGCAGGTCGAGTGCTAGGGGGCGGGGGCGACGAAAGTCGCCCCATGCAGCTGATTCCTCCGCGTGCTCTCACGAGAAATCGTGGAAGAATGTCGGGCGCGCATGGAGACGGAGAAGCAAAGGGAGCGGCCGCGCGAGGAACCGGGCGAAGCTCCCGCTCCTGACTCCAGGGTCGGGCCGCAGCCGCACGACGTCCGCGTCGAGGCCGGCATCACGCGCTGTCCTTACTGTCACGAGAGCATCGCGCTCGAGAGGGAGCCGTGGCTCGCCTGCGAGGCGTGCCTGGCGAGGCACCACGACGCTTGCTGGAAGGAAGGCAGCCGCTGCAGCGCGTGCGGCTCCTCGCGCTCCCTCTCGCGCCCGGGCGAGGAGAGCCGGGACGCCTGGCGCCTCCGCATGGAGAAGCGGCTGAGCCTCCCTCACGCGATCCTGGGCGGCGAGCCCGTGCTCCTCGTCGAGAGCCGGAGGCCCTCGCTCCCCGCCGGAGAAGGGAAGTGGGCGAGACGCCTCCTCGGAAGTCCGGTCGTGCTCGAGCGCGCGCGCACGTTCGACTTCGAGGTCTCTCCCGCGCGCCGAGGCGTCTGGGCCACGCGCGAGACGTCTCCCCTGGCCGTCGCCCTCTCGACCGAGAGCGGACGCACGACGCTCCGGGTCCAGGCGAGCCTGAAGGACCGAGCCAACGCCCTCTTCTGCGGCCTGCTCGGCGGCATCGGAGGAGGCGTCGGTGGAGGAGCGAGCTTCATCGCCTTCACGCTCGGCGGCGGTGCCGGCGTCGCGGCCTGGGTCCTGTTCTGCGTCCTCGGCGCCTATCTCCTCGCCCGCACGATCCTCGCTCGCTTCCGGCAAGCCGAGACGCGGAGGCTCGACGCCACGTTCCACGCGCTCGAGCAGGAGCTCTCCGGGTATCAAGGCGCCCAGGGCGGGCGAAGAACGGACGTCCTCGCTTCGAGAAAGAACGAGAAGGACCCGAAGGGCGACCTCTCGCCCTGAGCTCACTTCACCGCGTCGATCGGGATCTCGGGCGAGAGCCAGCGCGAGCGGACGTGCCGCGCGCGCAGGAGCCCTCCGAGAGGGATGCAGAGGATCGGCCACGCGATGTAGACGGTCGCGAGATACCAGAGCGGCTCGGGCCGCTCGGCGGCGTTCAAGCGCCCGACGAACATGAGCGTGCCGAGGCCGGCGGTGATGGCCGCGAGCACGCACGCGTGCGCGAGCTCGCGGCGGCGCGCGACCCACGCCGTCACGTAGCCCGCGGCGATGGCGAAGAAGAAGCCCGCGGTCGCGTTCGCGACGCTGTAGAACGTCCCGAGCGATCGCATCTTCTCGGGGTCGGGCTTCTCGGGGATCTTCCCGCCCGTGGCGACGAGGAGGATCGTCACGTCGAAGGCGATGACGAGGATCATGAGGGTGAGGTAGCCGAGGATCACGGCTCCGATGCTTCTCAACATGGGGCTCTCCTGGTCGCGAAGGGGGTCACGGAAGTGCGTCAGTGCATCTTGCGCAGACGGACGTCTCCGGGAGCGGAACGAAGACCGAGCTCGCGCCAGCGCGCGCGCTCCCCCGGATCCGATGTGAGACGACAGAGAGCGAGACAGAGCTCGGCCGACGGGGTCGCGGCTTGCGCCGCCGTGAGACGCGCGCGCGTCTTCTCGAGGTCGCCGTCGAGGTGTCGGGTCGCGAGAGCGTCGAGGACGATCTCCTCGTCCGGCTCGAGCGGCCTGTCTCCACGAAGCGAGCGCAGCGCGCGGACGCGCTCGAGCAGGTCCGCGGTGCTCGCGAGCTCGCCTAACTCGATCCTCTCGAGGAGGACGAGCGCGAGCAGCGCTCCAGGCCCGCCGGGCTCGAGCTCGCGCGCTCTCCTCAGGTCCGCCTCGGCTCCCGCGAGGTCGTCGAGCAGCCGGAGCGCCTGCGCTCTCGCGACGAGCCCGGCGGCTGAGCGGGGGTGGCGGCCGACGTAGCCGTCGAGCCCCCTCGCGGCCTCGCGCAGACCTCGTAGGGCGGCGTCGGGCTCGCAGTCGTGGCGCCACGTCGCTCGCCGCGCGGCGATGAGGGCGTCGGTCGAGGTCGCGAGCTCGCGGTCGAGCCCGAGCTGCATCGCCTGGCCGTACCAGCTCCCGATCGCGATCGTCAGGATCACGGCGCTGATCACGAGGAGCGCGGCCACGATCGTCGCGACCGGGTTCCGGTCCACGTGCCGCGCCGCCGAGTACCACCAGCGCGAGGGCGCCGAGAGCGTCTCCCTGTAAGCCCGCACCGGACGCCCGTCGAGGCAGCAGGCGAGGTCCGTGGCGAGCTCTCCCGCCGTGTCGTAGCGGCGCGCCGGATCGGGATCGAGGCAGCGAGCGAGGACGGCGCGCACCTCGGGCGGACCCGCGAGCGCGACCTCGGCGCTCCCGCGGCGAGCGAGATACTCCGCGGGCGACTCGTCGGGCTCTCGCTCGACGGGAGCGCGTCCGGTCATGAGCTTCATGAGCGTCGCTCCGAGGCCCCACACGTCGCTCCTCGGAGTGGCGGGCTCCCCGCGAGCGACCTCGGGCGCCATGTAAGCCGGAGTTCCCGCCACGCCGGCCGCTCCCTCGGCGACGGGGAGCGCGAGGCCGAAGTCCACGACCTTGATCCCGCCCTCGCGCGAGCGCATGACGTTCCCGGGCTTCACGTCGCGGTGCACGAGCCCGAGCCCGTGAGCGACGCCGATCCCCTCCGCCGCGAGGCGAACCCACTCGATCGCCTCGCGGAGCGAGCGCGGATTCGCGTCCTGGAGCGTCTCGCCCTCGATCCACTCCATGCATATGAAGACCGTGTCCTCGTCGCGCAGGACGTCGTGCACGCGAGGGATGTGAGGGTGCTTGAGCGCGTTCGTGCGCCGCGCCTCGTCGCGGATAGTCCTCTCGCGCTCCGACGCCAGGAGAGGGATCGCCTTGACCGCGCGCCAGTCCTCGAGCGGCTCGTAGAGCGCCTTCCAGACCGTGCCTTGCCCGCCCTGCGCCACGCGCGCGGAGAAGACGTAGCGCGGGAGAGCGGGCCTCGCGTCCACGGGGACGACGACCGCGCACCGAGAGCACGTGAGGCCGACGAGAGCTCTCCTCAGTGGCTCTCCGCAGCCCCAGCACGCGGCCGTGAAGGACTCGTCCTCGAACGCCCGACGCGAGACGGACGCGCGGAACGCGGTCACGATCTCCCTAGGGTCCAGCTCGGGGGCGACTCTCAGGAGCTCCGCCAGCGTGGGCGCCGTCCCCGGCTCGAGCGTCTTCTTCGTCTCGTCGAAGATCGTCCGCATGGGGCTCCGGGAGAAGATCGAAGCTCGCGCGGGCCGGTTACACCGCTCGTGCATGCTCCTCGGGCTTCTCGTATAGTCGAGCGCGTGGGCGGCGCGCACGACTTCCCGGAGACGCGCCGGAGCATCTGGGCCGCGATCCGGCGCGGCGGCCCTCACCTCGAGAAGGTCCTCACGACTTACCGCGACCCGATCGTCGCGTGGCTCAGGCGGCGCGGGCTCACGGTCGAGGACGCGGAGGACGTGGCGCAGGACGTCCTCTCCCGGCTCGCGGGCTCGGTCCTCGAGCGAGCCTGTCCCGAGCGAGGGCGCCTGCGCGCTCTCGTGAAGGCCGTGAGCCGGCACGCTCTCCTGGATCACCGGCGCACGGAGAAGGCGCAGAAGCGCGGAGGGCGCGCGCGGCGCGTTCCCCTCGAGGAGATCGAGCCCGCGAGCGACGAGACGGACGACGGCTTCGACGCGGAGTGGGCGCTCAACCTGGTCCTCCAGGCGATCTACCGGCTCCTCGACGGCGCGACGGACGGGCGAAGGCGGCAGGTCGACTTCGTCTACCAGCACGCCCTCAAGGGAAGAGGGACGGGCGAGCTCGCCCGCGAGCTCGGCGTGAGCGCCGCGAACGCGAAGGTCCTGCTCCACCGCGGGAGGAAGCTCGTCGCCCGGGAAGTGCGCTCCCTCGTCCGGGAGTACGCCGCCTCGCGGTCCGAGCTCGAGGACGAGCTCGCTTACCTCGAGCGCCTCATGCCGGGAGAGATCGCGTGCCGCTGACGTGCCTTGGCGAGTGCAGGAAGACGATCGAGGGCGAGCCGGGCTACGTCTCGCCCGCTCTCGGGGTCGCCGTCTGCGGCTCGTG
>JACQDU010000361.1 GCA_016200955.1 bacterium | reverse complement strand
GCCTGGGAGACGCGCGACGCGGGAGGGATCGTGATCGGTCCTTACGGGGACGGCGTCCTCGAGCTGGACTCGGGCGGCACGATCGCCATCGTCGGGCGATCGCGCGACGCGAAGACGAAGATCAAGGACGCGGTGCTCGTGGGCCGCCCCGCGATCGCCGGCTCGACGGTCCTCCTGCCGCTCCAGGGAGGGCTCGTGAAGGTCGACCTCGCCCACGACGGTCGCACGGAAGTCTTCTGCGACTGGAAGATCACGGGAGACCGCCCCGCGAACGTCGCGTGCTCCCAGGGGAGGATCGTCTTCGCCGGCGTCTCCCGCGCCGTCGCTTTCTCGGAGAACGCCGAGCCCGCGAGCGCGGTCGCCTTCAAGGACGCCCGCGCTGCCTCCCGCGCGCTCGCTCACCGGAGCTTCGCCGTGCGAGAGGCCGCCGACGCGAAGCTCCGCGAGCTCGGGAGCGCGGCCAAGGACGAGCTCGCCGAGGCCGCCGGCTCCGCCGACCCCGAGCAGCGGCACCGCGCCCGCGCGATCCAGATCTCGATCCAGCGGGAGCAGCTCCTCGCCGAGTGGCGTCCTCTCGTGAAGGACGAGTGGAAGGTCCCGGGGCTCCTCGACCGCGTGACTCACCCCGATCCGAGCGTGCGGGAGAAGGCCGTGCGCGAGCTGGGCGCCGTCGTTCAGCCCGGCGTGAAGGAGCTGCTCACGGCCCTGCTCGTGCACCCCGACGCTCACGTCGGGGAAGCGGCGGCCGAGGCGCTCCTCGCGCAGAAGGACCGCTCGGGGATGGCTCTCATCGCGCGAGCTCTCAGGAGCGCGAGCAAGGTGCACCGGCTGAACGCCGTGCTCGCGCTCTCGCGCCACGGCTCCGAGGAAGACTTCGCTCTCCTCGAGAGGATGCTGAAGGACGACGAGCCCGAGGTCCGCCGCGAGGCGCTCACGGGAGCGATCGCTCTCGGGAAGGACAAGGCCGTCGAGATCGCGACCAAGGCCCTCGACGACAAGGACGACAAGCTCCGGCTCGATGTCGTGACCCGGCTCGCTTCCATGAAGATCGGCGTCGACGTCGCGGCGCCCATCTTCCGCAAGCTCATGAAGGACCCGCTGCGAGCGATCCGACAGATCGCGATCGGGTCCCTGAAGACCATGCACCACAAGGAGGCGTTCGCCGCCTTCGGGGACGCGCTCACCGACCAGGACCCGACCGTCCAGAGAGAGGCCAAGGAGATCCTCCTCAACGTCGCGCCCGGCGACGTCGCTCTCGTGCCCCGCGAGGCGATAGAGAAGGCGCTGGATCAGCAGGGTCTTCAAGACCCGGACCGGTATCACTTCCTCCAGCTCGCCGAGACGGTCCTCGAGAACGGCGGCCCTTTCTCCATAGGGCCGCTCGCGCGCGCCGGAAGGCCCTGGACCTCATGTACCAGCGCGTGAGCAACAACGACGTCGGAGCGATCACGAGCGGCGACGTCGCGGCGGTCGCATCCCTCACCTATCGCGAGGATGTCTGGGTGCGCAGCAACGCTTACGCGATCCTCGCGAGAGCCGACGGGACCGATCGTGTCGCGCCGCTCCTGCGCGGCCTCGACGACGCCGACGAACAGACGCGTCTCGATGTGCGGAACGCCCTCATGTCGATCGCCGATCCGGCGCTCCTCTCGGATCTGCTCAGGCGGGAGGCGACAGCCGAGAAGCCCGAGGACGCGTCGACCGCGGGAGCGATCCTCGAAGGAAACGCCGATCAGAAGGCTCCCGTCCTCGCTCCTCTCCTGATCGTCGCGCTCGACGACAAGGACGTCCGCGTGAGGACGACGGCCTGGAAGCGCGTCCGCCAGCTCGCGCGCGACGATGGGGAAGACCTGGGAGCCTTCGAGGCCGCGGGCGACGACAAGGCGCGCCTCCCCTCGGTCCAGCGAGCGGCTCTATGGTGGTGGAAGAGGGCTCACCCGAAGGCGTGGGACCTGAAGAAGATCACGGCCGCTCTCGGGAGCGCGACGCCCGCGGAGCGCTCGAAGGCCGCGAAGAGGCTCGGAGACCTCGCCGCTCCCGAGCTCCGGTCGCTCGCGACGGACGAGCTCAAGGACGCTCTGGCGCTGGCGGCCTCGGTCGAGACGGAGGAGTTCGTCCAGCGCCAGGAGCTCGCCTCGCTCGGAGCTCTCGTGGGCCGCGACTTCTCCTGGAAGGACGGCGCTCCCAAGGAGGAGAAGGCCCGGGTGCTTGCTCTCGCGAAGGACTGGCGCGGAAAGTAACCACGAAGGCACGAAGACACGAATGAGGCATTCTTCGTGCCTTCGTGTCTTCGTGGTTCGTCTTCTCTTCTCGATGCAGCTACCGCGCCGGGATCTCGACCTCGCGCACTTCCTCGTAGACGCCGCTGTAGACGTGCGAGCGCAGCGCGGCGCCGCCATCGACGAAGTCGGTAGCGGGCGCGCGGTCGAGGTCGATGTAATAGAAGTCGACGTCGTCCTCGAGGTCCTTGTCGGCGGAGATGATCTTCGCGTTCACGATCTCTCCCGACGCGAACGTGATCGTGAGCGTCTTCCCGACGCGTCCCGAGATGAGCTGGCGGATGAGCTGGGGCTTCACGAGGAGCTCCCGTCCGCGGCTTTCGCGGCGGCGCCGTAAGCTCCGAGTCCCTCGCGCGCGAGAGAGACCGATGCCTTGTGGCGCTCCTCGATCGCGCGCACGTCGTCTTCCGCGAGGCCGACGACGGCCACTCCTAGAGCGCTCGCGCGAGCGGCGGTGGCCTCGACTTCCAGGACGAGCGTGCGGCCGGCCTCGTAGCCGATCGCGCAGCCTCCCGCGCGCGCGAGGTTCTCGATCGTGAGAGGGCCGATCGTCGGGACGTCGAAGCGCATGTCCTGCTTCGGCCGCGCGACCTTCACGAGAGAGAAGCCGCCGCGGCGGCAGAGCTCGCCCGCGCGGCGGATCGCGGCGTCCGTGCCCTCGATCGCCTCGACGGCGAGGACGGCGCGCTCTTTGACCAGCACCGTCTGTCCGATGTCGAGCCGGGCGAGCTCGCGCGCGACGCCCCACCCGAAGGCGAGGTCGCGCTCCTCCTCCTCGCTCGCCTTCCTCCCCGCGAGAGGACCGCGAGGGCCGAGGAGCTCGGGGCAGACCTCCGCGCAGGGAGCGACGCGGACTCCCTGTTCTTCCAGGAAGCTCGCGAAGGCCGAGAGGAGGGTCGCGTCCTTCTTGTCCGTGAGCCCTCGGAACCAGACGCGGAAGAAGCCGAGGTCGGGCCTGTACCTGAGCACGCGGAGCTTCGAGTACATTCCCTCCTTCCTCACGCCGCCCGCCATGACGGCGATGCTCGCGGCCTCTTCGCGCAGGAGCTTCACCATGCGCCCGAGACGAGCGATGCCCGTCCAGTGGAAGCGATCGACGGCCTGCGCGAGCGAGGGGTCGGCCTCTCCCTCGAGGCCGAGCGCGACGACGCGGTAGCCCTTCTTCCTCGCCCCCTCGGCGACGGCGAACGGGAAGCGGCCCCAGCCCGCGATGATCGCGAGCGTCGTGCTCGCCCCGCCGTTACTCGCCGGCATCGCGCTCGGGCCCGGGCGTGCTCGTCTGGTTCGCGAGGCCGAGCCGCCGCTCGAGCTCCAGGATCCGCTTCTCGAGCCTGCGGACGGTCGAGCGGAGCTCGGGGAGGTGCCTCTGCACGCGGAGATACCGGAGGCCCTGCTTCCCCTCGACGGCGGGAGTGCCCACGACCTGCTTCCCCGGGCCCACGTCCTCGGTGACGCCCGACTGTGCGGCGATCGTGGCGCCGTTCCCGATCTGGATGTGGCCCACGAGGCCCGCCTGGGCGGCGATCGTCACGAAGTCGCCGACCCGCGTCGTGCCCGCGATCCCGCTCTGCGCGACGAGGAAGCAGCCTCTCCCGACGCGAGCGTTGTGGCCGATCTGGACGAGGTTGTCGATCTTCGTGCCTCGCCCGATGCGCGTCTCGTCGAAGGCGGCGCGGTCGATCGTCGTCGAGGCGCCGACTTCCACGTCATCCTCGATCACGGCGATCCCGACCTGCGGGATCTTCACGTGCTCGCCCGTCTTCTTGTCGGGAGCGAAGCCGAATCCGTCGGAGCCGAGGACGGCGCCCGAGTGCACGATGCAGCGAGCTCCCACGCGCGTCTTCGCGTAGAGGACGGCTCCCGCGTAGAGGATCGTGTCGGCTCCGACCTGCGCGAGCGGCCCCACGTAGGAGAAGGGGTGCACGTCGACCCGGTCTCCGAGCTCGGCTCCGTCTCCCACGAAGGCGAACGGGAAGACGTTCACGTCCTTCCCGAGCTTCGCGGTGGGAGAGACGAAAGCACGCTCGCTCACTCCCGTGACGGCCCGGGGAGAGCGGAACCACATCTGCATGCCGCGCGCGAGCGCGAGGTAAGGGTCCTCGAGCACGAGCATGCTGACGCCCTTCGGGCACGAGGAGCGGTCGATGTCGCGCGGCACGAGGACGAGCGTCGCCTTCGTCTGCCTGAGCGCCTTGTAGTACTTCCGGTTGTTGATGAAAGCGATCGCGCCGGGCCCGGCCTCGGCGACGGAGCTCGCGAAGCGGTCCACGACGGCGGCCGGATCTCCCACGAGCTCGCCTCCGAGCAAGGCGGCGAGCTCGCCCGTCGTGATCCTCGGAGGAGCCATGGGCTCAGTGTAAACACTCGCGGTTTCGAAGTCGCTCAGCTTCTCGACGAGCCTCGCCCTGGATCGCGCCGCGCCTCAGGGCTTCCCCTTGAGCGCCGCGAGCTTCTCGCGCACGGAGGGCGCCAGCTCGTCCTTGGGGACCAGCTCGAGGAAGCGCTCGTAGTCGGCGATCGCACCGGCCTTGTCTCCTTTCACCTCGCACAAGAGCCCGCGGGTGTAGAAGGCGTCGCTCATGGACGGCGCGAGCCCGATGGCGCGGGAGAGGTCGGCCATCGAGCGCTCGACGAGAGGCGCGGCGTCGGCGTCGGGGACCGACCCCGCCTGGATCGCGACGGCTCCCTCCTTGCCTCGCCCGAACCAGGTCTCGGGGTCCCTGGGACCGACCTCGACGGCGCGCGTCCAATCGAGGAGCGCGCCCGCGTGGTCGCCCGCGTTCGACCGGGTGATCGCTCGCTTGACCCAGGCGCGAGCGAGCGTGGGGTCCACGAGCCTCTCGGGAAGGAGCTCGTGGAAGCGCTCCGCGTCCGCGATCGTGCCCTCGTAGTCGCCGAGCGCGTCGCGCGCCGCGGCCCGGCCCTCGAAGCTCATCGCGTCCTTCGGGTCGAGCTCGATCGAGCGGTCGTAGGCCTCGAGCGCGCCCTTCATGTCGTCGGCCTTGAGGCGCAGGAGACCCAGCCAGCGCCACGCTGCCGACTTCTTGGGGTCCAGCTCGACGGCCTTCGCCACGTCCGCGAGCGCCGCGGCCGGGTCGCGATCCGCGACGAGAGTGCCTCTCTCCATGTAGGCATGGGCGGACTTCGGGTCGAGCTCGAT
>JACQDU010000360.1 GCA_016200955.1 bacterium | reverse complement strand
GCGCCCTCCTACGAGTGGACGAGCGGCGCGCACATGATCCTCACCGTCGAGCTCTTCTTCGACGTCTACGAGAAGAAGGGAGAGGAGCGCGACGTCCGCAAGCTCACCGACAAGATCGAGGACTTCGCGTTCGTCAACCCGGACAAGCACCGCCCGCCGATCCTCCTGTTCTGCTGGGGCAAGAAGCTCCAGTTCCGGTGCGTCCTCAAGAACCTGAGCCAGCGCTTCACCATGTTCCTCGACGACGGGACTCCCGTGCGGGCCGTCCTGAACTGCGTCTTCAGCGAGTACACTCCGCCGGAAGAACAGCTCCAGGGAAAGCCGCGTCACTCTCCCGACCACACCAAGCGCCGCGTCGTGAAGCAGGGCGACACGCTCTCGTGGATCGCGGGGAAGGAGTACGGGAACCCCGCCGAGTGGAGGATCATCGCGGACGCGAACGGGATCGACGATCCCATGGGCCTCACGCCGGGGCAGGAGCTCGTCATTCCGCCCCTCTACTGAGCCTCATCCGCGCGGCGCCCGGGCACGTAGAGAAGGTGCTCGACGGCCCCTCGACCTGGAGCCGTTGCTCCCGGGCAGCCATCGCGGTGTGCGGAACTGCCCATTTTCTGGTTGTTCGTGACCAGAAAACGTCTCCCGGCGTGACCCTCCCTCGCTCCCGGCGTCTTAAAGGCCGGAGAGACCGGGGCGTCGCGCGCGGAGCGCTGCTTGCTCCTTCGCCGGTCGGTTAGCCGGCGGGTCTGGAGAGAAAACGTGGCCTTCAAGATCGTGTGTGCCTGGTGCGGAAAGACGGAGGAGCATCCGCTCCCTCCGCCGACCGTCGTCGACCTCGTGCGAACGAAGGTCGCGGGGCGCGAGACGATCGCCGTGCCGCCGACCTCGCTCCCCCGGCCCCTCGTCTCTCACACGATCTGCGACACCTGCTTCGTGAGAGAGCGGGCCCTCGCCGAACGGATCGCGACGGCTCGCAGGCGCCGGTCGTCGGCCTGACCGGCTCGCCGACGGGCTGCGCTTCGGCCTGACGCTTGACTTCGCCTCGCGCGAGCGATTGACTGCTCCCGTCGAGGGGCCATGGAGCCGTTCGAGCTCGCCTGCCTCATCCTGGACCGGAGCGCTCTCTCGGGCGACGAGCTCGTCGGCGCCGCCTCCGACGACGAGCGCGACTTCCTCGACCGCTACGAGCTCCTCGAGAAGGCCGGGAGCGGCGTGAGCGGAGAGGTCTTCCGGGCGCGCGACCGCTCGCTCGAGCGGATCGTCGCCGTGAAGCGCATCCCCTGCTCGCCGGCCCTCGGGAAGACGCGCGAGGCGGCCGCGCGGCTCCGGCGCGAGCTCCTCGCGCTCGTCACGCTCGCGCACGAGGGCATTCCGTCGATCTACGACGCGAAGTGGACCGCGCGATACGTCTACGTCGTCATGGAGTTCGTCGCCGGCACCTCCCTCGCGCGCGCCCTCGAGGAGCGGAGGCTCTCGCTCGCCGAGCGCGTCGCGGTCGTGGAGGAGGTCGCGCGCATCGTCCACTTCGCCCACGAGCGCGGGTTCGTTCACCGCGACCTCAAGCCGTCGAACATCCTCCTCGGGAGCGACGGGCGCCCTCGCGTCGTGGACTTCGGCGTCGCGAAGAACGTGGACGACGACGCGCGCCTCACCTCGACCGGTGCCTTCCTCGGCACGGTCCAGTTCATGTCGCCCGAGCAGGCGAGCGGGAGGAGCAAGGACGTCGACGCGCGGAGCGACGTCTTCTCCCTGGGAGCCATCCTCTTCGCGGCGCTCGCGGGGCGTCCGCCGTTCGAGTGAGCGAGCGCCTTCGAGGTCGCGATCGCGACGACGGAGAAGACGGCCCCTCTGCTCCGCTCGATCGATCCCGCGATCCCGGCTCGTCTCGAAGGGATCGCGGCGCGCGCTCTCGAGAAGGACCCGCGCGCGCGCCATCCGTCCGCCTTCGCGCTCGCGGCCGACCTCCGTGCCTGGCGCCTCGACGCGGCGCGCGCCTCTCGCCGGAGCCGCGCCCTCGTCGTCCTCGCGCTCGCGGCGACGGCGATCGGCGTGGGCATCGTCTGCGCCGAGCTCGCGCCCGTCCCTCGCCCCGAGAGCGTGCGGGTCGAGCACGTCGCCGCCAGCTCGTCCCCGACTCGCCCGGCCGCGCCGCCGGTCCCGGACGAGCCCGCGCCTTTGGGAGACCCGGCGCCGAAAGAAGCCGTGCCCGTGACGCCGCCGGTTCCCTCCGAGCCGCCGCCCGTGAAGGC
>JACQDU010000359.1 GCA_016200955.1 bacterium | reverse complement strand
TCGCTCGCCTTCGACTCGAGGAGAGTCGAGCCGGGCGCGCTGTTCTTCGCGATCCCCGGGAGCAAGGTCGACGGGACGGCCTTCGCCCGGGAGGCCGCGCTCAAGGGAGCCGTGGCGATCGTGGCGGAGAAGGACCCGGGAGTCCTGGGAGTCCCCGTCGCGATCGTCCCTTCCGTGAGGCGCGCGCTCGGGCTCGCCGCCGACCGCTTCCTGGGAGAGCCGTCGCGCTCCGTCCTCGCCTTCGGCGTCACGGGAACGAACGGGAAGACGACGACGACCTTCCTCCTGCGAGCGATCCTCGCCGAGGCGGGCATGAGCCCCTCTCTCCTCGGCACGGTGACCTACGAGGTCGCGGGGAAGACCGCTCCCTCGACGAACACGACGCCGGACTCGCTCTCCGTGCATCGAGCGCTCGCGGAGACGCGGGACGCCGGCGGCCGCGCGCTCGTCATGGAGTGCAGCTCCCACGCCCTCGACCAGGAGCGCACCGCCGGCGTCCGGTTCGCGGCGGCGATCCTGACGAACGTCGAGCGCGACCACATGGACTACCACAAGAACGCCGAGAGCTACTTCCAGGCCAAGGCTCGCCTGTTCCGCGGCCTGGAGAGCGAGGCCGCCTGCGTCCTGAACGACCGCGATCCCCGGAGCGCCGGGCTCGCCGAGCTCACGCGAGCCCGCGTCCTCCGCTACGGCGGGAGCCCTCGCTGCGACGTCCGGGCGCGCGTCTTCCGCTCCGACCTCGCCGGCTCTCGCGCGACGCTCACCTTCCCGAAGAAAAGAGCGATCCGCCTCGACCTGCCGCTCGTCGGGAAGCACAACGTCGAGAACGCCCTCGGAGCCGCCGCCGCGGCGTGGGCCGTGGGCGTCTCGCCCGAGACGATCGTCCGCGGCCTCGAGAGCGTGCGCTGCGTGCCCGGGAGAGTCGAGCCCGTCGTCGTCGAGCACGCCCCTCGCGCGCCGCGAGTGCTCGTGGACTACGCGCACACGGCGGACGCGCTCGAGAAGGTGCTCGGCTACCTCCGGCCGCTCGTGCGAGGGAGGCTCGTGGTCGTCTTCGGGTGCGGAGGCGACCGCGACCGAGGGAAGCGGCCCCTCATGGCGGCCGCCGTCGAGCGCCACGCGGACCTCGCGGTCCTCACGAGCGACAACCCTCGCTCCGAGGACCCGGGAGCGATCCTGGAAGAGGTCCTCTCGGGCTTCAAGAGGAAGCGCGCGGTCCGGATCCTCCCCGACCGCCGCGAGGCGATCTTCGAGGCCGTGCGCCGCGCGAGGAAGGACGACCTCCTCGTGATCGCGGGCAAGGGCCACGAGACCGGGCAGATCACGAGAGACGGCGTCCTCCCGTTCGACGACCGCTCGGTCGCGCGCGAAGCTCTTCTCTCTCTCCGGGGCTGAGCCCGCGGTGAAATCGCGACGCTTTCGACGGCGTCCCGCTCTCGCTCCTCGCTTTACGCCGGCGGCAAGAGGCTTGCGCTCTCCCTTCCCGAAGGGAAGGACGAACATGAGGACACGAGCCAGGAAGATCGTCGGGCTGGGACTCGCGGCGGCGCTCCTCGCCCCGCTCTCGGGGTGCGCGAGCACGCTGGCGCAGGTGGACGGCCACCACGCGCCCTACACCGGGACGGCGGTCGACGCCGCGATCGCGGTGGGGCCGTTCACGAGCGAGGGCCAGCACATCATCGCCAAGGCGCCGCCCGTCTTGCTTCTCTGGCCGGTCGCGCTCGCCGACCTCCCGCTGAGCCTTGCGCTCGACACGGTCACGCTGCCCGTCCAGCTCGCGCGTAGCTCGAGGTGAGCTCGCGCGAGTCGCGCGCTCTCTCCCCGCGCGGCACGTCGCTCTCCTGAAGCGCGATTCCGCGACCGAGATCCGAACGCTCGCGCGCGCCGTAAGGATCCTGCACGGTGAACGCGTGAGGCTGGGTCCCTACGAGGTCGTCCGCGTGGTCGGGAAGGGCGGCATGGGAGCCGTGCTCGAGGCGCGCTCGAGCGAAGGGAGGAGGCTCGCGATCAAGGTCCTCCTCGCGAGCGTGACGGAGACGGGCGCCGAGCGCTTCGAGCGCGAGCGCCGTCTCCTCTCGTCCCTGTCCGAGAGCGAGGGCTTCGTGCCCCTCGTCGATTCGGGAAAGGACCGCGGGCGGTCTTACCTCGTCATGCCGTTCCTCGAAGGAGGAACGCTCCGTGACCGGCTCGTCCGCGGCAAGCTCGCGATCGAGGAGACGCTCGCGCTCGGGCGCGCGCTCGCTTCCGCGATCGGCCGCGCGCACGAGCGCGGGATCGTCCACCGTGACCTCAAGCCCGAGAAC
>JACQDU010000333.1 GCA_016200955.1 bacterium | reverse complement strand
TGAGGCAAGCCGGCGGCTGGTCGTCGGCGTCAGGCGCGTCGAGACGTACACCGTGATGGTCCTGCCGAGGAGGGTGGCGTGGGCGACTTGCCACTCGTCCGTCACCGCCCACGTGATCGTCGTCGTGCCGTCGGCGTTCGCCGTCGTCGTCCAGCCGCTGAGGGGGACGAGCGACGCCGCCGTGTTGTCGTCCGACACGGACATGCCGAGCACCGCGATGGTTCCGTCGAGTCGTGGGCGGATGGCCAGCTGGAGCGGGTCGCTGACGGTGACCACGGAGACGGTGCTGGCGGCGTCCACGACCTCGATCGCGCTGAGCTGGGCGGTGACGACGATAGGCGCGGCGAAGGACACGTCGACGCGGGCGAGGTCGTCGTCGAGCAGCTCGGTCGTTCGATTCCCGACGAGGCGTGTTCCGCGTCTCGTGACGAGCTCCCAGGACACACGATTGGCCCGGTTGATGACGCCGTCCGGCACGAACCGGAGAATGCTCCCCTCCCAGGAGCGACGCTGTCGTACCTCCACGGTCACTTCGCGGCCATCGACGACGAGCCTCCCGATCTCGTCTCCGTGCTCTTGGATCTCGTTCAGCCTTCTCTGGTGGACCGCGCGGAGGGCTCGGCCGTCGGTTTCGTACTCGTCGATGTCGGCGGCGCCCGGGAGCCTGACGGCGCTCGCGACGTACAGCGACGCGCGCGCGTCCTCGTCGAGCTCCGGAGCCCCGCGCGCGTAGCTGAAGGGGAGCGTCGCGAGCGTGAGGTCGCGCCCATCGTCGAGAACGAACCGGAGCTGCGCCCCGTAGACGCGAGCCACGCCCTTCTTTCGCCGGTTCAGCTTCGACGTCACGGCCGAGACGATCTCCGCGACCTCATCGGGCTTCACGATCTCGAGCACCGTCGAGCGCGCGAACGGGCTGCTGTACTCGATCTTCCTCGTCCGCTTGAGCATCCAGACGAGACGGTAATCCCTGGGAGAAAGCTCGAGCACCGCAAACCCCGCGACCAGAAAGGCCGCGAGGACTCCCAGCACGATCGCAAGCGCGAGCGCGAGCCTCTTTCTCCTCACGCGAACCTCGTTCGACGTTGCTCCCATCTCCATAAGACACGCGCCCGTTGACAAGCCCTCCCCGCATGTGCTATAAGTCGGTGTCACCTTAAGACATTACTTTGCAACAAGTTGTGCAGGCTCATTCACCTCCTTCGAAAACGCGAGGGAAGCGAGCGGGCCAGCGCAAGGGCCTTCGTCTGAGCCTGTGCGGGGGGACGCATGGCGCGGCTCCAGATCGTGAGCGGGAAGCGCGAAGGCGAGTTCCTCGACTTGGGGTCGGGCACTTTCCAGATTGGCACCCGCCGCGCCGCCGAGATCCAGCTCCGCGACAAGGACATCGCTTACAAGCACGCGAACATCATCGTGGATGGCGCGGGCGTCTTCGTGGAGGACCTGGGCTCGACGAAGGGAGTCTTCGTGAACGGCGGGCGCCTCGCCGAGAACGCGAAGGCCCAGGTGCGCCCCCAGGACAAGCTCATCTTCGGCACGACCGAGCTCGTCGTCGTCGAGGATGGCGCCGCGGCGGGAACGGCGTCTCCCGCTCCGACCTCCGTTCCCGAGGCAGAGAAGCCGGGGAAGAAGGAGAAGGCCGAGGTCGAGGAGCTGAGGTTCTCCTCGTCGGCGGTCGCCGCCGTCGCGGCTTCGCGCACGGCTTCCTCCGAGGAGCGCGGGGCGGTCGAGACGGTGGCCGAGCCGCCTTCGCGCGCGCGGGGCGACGCGGCGCTCGAGGCGGAGCTCCGCGACCTCAGGCGCAAGCTCCAGGAGAAGGAGCGCGAGAACACGGCCCTCACGAAGGCGCTCGAGGGCTCGACCGACGAGGGAGTGGACTCCGGCGCCGTCGCGGGCTACATGCCCGCCGACGTCGAGAGCGACCTCGAGACGCGCGTCGTCGCGCTCCAGAACCAGGCCGACGACCTCCAGGCGAAGCTCCTCGAGAAGGAGCAGCTCGAGAAGGACCGCGAGACCGCCCACCAGGACGAGGTCGCGAAGCTCAAGGGCGAGACCCAGGCCGAGCGCAAGAAGCGGAACGCCGTCGAGAAGGAGGTCCAGCGCCTCCTCGAGGCCAAGGAAGGCGCGACCGGCGACGAGAAGAAGCGCCTCGAGGAGCTCAGGACCTACGAGGAGGCCAACGCCCAGCTCGTCCTGGAGCACGACGAGCTCACGGAGAGGGCCGAGGCGCTCAAGTACCAGGTCCACCAGGAGGCCGGCCGGCGCGGCGAGCTCGTGCGCGAGCGCGTCCGCGAGCTCCAGCGCGAGAACCGCCGCCTCGAGGAGTCGAACGCCGAGCTCAGGACCCTCGTCGAGGCTTACGAGGAGAAGATCGACGAGCTCGACGAGCGCCTCGAGGAGATCGAGGGCGAGCAGGAAGCCCTCGAGAAGCAGCTCGACGAGTCCAAGCAGGAGCTCTCGAAGCTCAAGAACGAGCGCGAGACCATGCAGAAGACTCTCCGCCAGAAGACGCAGCGCCTCGAGCAGCGCGTCGAGGAGCTCGAGGGAGAAAAGGCGCGCCTCAAGGCCGCGGGCGAGCGCGGCGGCGCCGAGGGCCGCGCTCTCCCGGAGAACGTGAAGGAGCTCCAGGCGAAGCTCCAGCGCTACGAGTCGCTCCTCGATGACGTCGAGGCGGTCGAGGCCGCGCGCTCCTTCGAGGCCCGCGTGCGCGAGCTCGAGTCCGAGCTCGCGGGCGCGAAGTCGCGCCTCGAGAAAGCTCCCGTGGGAGACGACGCCGCCACCGCCGTCGCCGAGGCTCGCGCGAAGGTCGAGGAGCTCGAGAAGCGCGCCCGGCTCGACAAGCGGAAGATCGAGCGCCTCGAGCGCAAGAACCGGGAGCTCGTCCGCGCGAACATCGCCGCCGAGATGGCCAAGGCCGACGCCGCCCAGAAGCCGGGCGTCGAAGCCAAGCGCGCCTGAGAGAACCATGAACGACGAAGACACGAAGACACGAAGATGCTCTTCTCTCGTGCCTTCGTGTCTTCGTGGTTCAATTCGTTTCCCATCGAGGTAACTCATGCTCACAGTCATTCACGTCGACGGCTCGAAGAAGGGGCAGACGGAAACGTTCTCGCAGGCCGTCGTGGCGGTCGGGCGAGACCCGCAGGCGAACCAGCTCGCCTTCGATCCCTTCAAGGACGTGGACGTCTCGAGCCGCCATGCGCAGTTCATCGTCACGGGCGACCAGCTCACGATCACGGACCTGAACTCGAAGAACGGGACGTTCGTGAACGGGAACCGCGTGAACGGGCAGACTCCCGTGCCCGACGGCGCGATCATCCAGTTCGGCGACAAGGGGCCGAAGGTCCAGATCAGCTTCCGCCTCGCTCCCGCCGGCCCGGGCAAGAAGACGCAGATGATCGCGGACCTCCAGAGCCAGATGGTCGGCCAGCAAGCGGCCGCGGCGAAGGAGAAGGCCGCTTCTCGCACGACCTCGATGTGCATGGTCTTCGCCTTCTTCCTGCTCGCGATCCTCGCGGGCGGCGGGTACTTCGCCTGGTCTTACTTCCAGCAGAAGAAGGCGAACGCCGACAAGATCGTGAGCTCGCGGGCGAAGCTCGTGGAGCTCAAGGCCGAGGCCGGAACGGTCCGCGCGCCCGAGTACGCGAAGGCCGAGCTCGACAAGGCCGCTCAGGCGGAGAAAGACGCCGAGGCCGCCGACACGGCGGGGAAGAAAGCCGAGGCCGCCGCTCTCTTCCAGACCTCGGTCGAGAGCTACACCACCGCGATCGCCAAGGCGAAGGAAGCCTCGAACAAGGCCACGCTCGAGGAGCTCAGGGACGCTCTCAAGAAGGCGAACGAGCAGCTCAACGCCAAGGTCGGCGAATCGGCGAAGGCGCAGCAGCAGGAGAACGTGAAGCGCCAGGAGGAGATCAAGAAGGCCGAGGAGACGCGCATCGCCGCCGCCGAGAAGGAAGCCGCCGAGATCAAGAAGAAGCTCGAGACCATGAAGACGGTCCAGGACCTGACTCCCATGATCCAGGCCGCCCTCGCCTCGAGCCGCGAGAAGCAGGTCCAGCTCGCTCTCGACAAGGTCGAGGAGAAGCTCAAGGAAGGCCCGAGCGAGGACCTCTCGAAGTGGAAGGGGCAGCTCAAGGCGAAGCGCGCGGAGATCAAGACCCTCCCCG
>JACQDU010000332.1 GCA_016200955.1 bacterium | reverse complement strand
CGACGACCGCGAACGCGAGGAGCGACGTGAGGAGCGTGGCGTCCTCGATCCGGTGCATGCCGAGGAGCGTGCCGACCGTCCGGTAAGGCGTCTTGGCAAACGCGCGCGCTTCGTCGGCCGTGAGCTGCTCCCGGAGGATGAGGGCGTCGGCGGGGAAGCGTCCGACGCCGTGGACGAGCGCCGCGAGACCGAGAGACGTGAGCTGCGCGCGCGGCAGCCCGAGCTCGTTCCCGAGAAGGAGCGCGAAGACGCAGGTGTTGAGCGCGTGGTTGATCGCTCTCTCCTCCGGGTCGTGGATCGACGTGAGCGCGATGAGCTCCTGAGGCGCGCGAGCGGCGAGGACCTGGAGCCCGTGGACGGAACGGACGAGCTTGCGCCAGAAGTAGCGCTGGAGCTCGTCGTTCCCGACGTGCCCGAAGAAGGCGCGCAGGAGCACGAGCGTCCGCGCGTAGGCGAGACGCGTCGAGAGGCCGTCGTCCACGTCGAGGGAGCGAGCGCGGGCGACCGAGGTCACCTCGCTCGTCGACAGCACCCTGACGGGCGCGTCGAGCCCGGCGAGAGCGTCCCTCAGACGCTCGTAGTTCTGCCGGGGGTCCGGGAGCGTGCAGTCCTTGAACGCCGCGAGCAGGGCACGGATCTGCGGCACCGTGAGGCGGCGCTCGAAGCGGAGCTCGCCGAGGCCGAGCGCGACGAGGAGCTCGATGAGCTTCTTGAGAGTCGTCGCCCCTTGCTTGCCCAGGTGGATCGCGCGGTCGTTGAGGAAGAGGAGGTCGGCCTCGACCTCCGGCTTGAGCGATGCGTGGCCCTGGGCGCCGATCACGACGGCGAGGCTCGCGCGCAGCTCCTCGATGGGCTGAGAGAGCGCGACGTTCGTGAGGTTGTGGAGCCGCGCGACCGAGAGCGCCTGGTGGAGCCGGACGACGAAGCTCGCGGCCGAGGCCCTCAGGTGGTCCTGTTCTTGTCTCACGGGGCGCGGCCTCCTTGCGACGGCGGTTCGGAGCCGCGGATCCTGAGCGCCCCGGTGCCCGGTCGCGGAGTGATCCCGCCCGGGCTCGAACGGAGCGGCGAGGTGGTGGGCAAGCGTTCGGTGAGGCCCTCGATGGCTCTCTGCGCTCCCTCCCGGATCTCGAGCACGGCCTTCCGCTGGAAGATGCCGGTCGGCCGCTCCTGCTGGCGCATGAGGAAGCCTCGCATCGCCGCTCCTCCGATCGCGGCGATCGCCGAGAGGAAGGCCGCCTTCTCCTCCTTCGTGCGCTGGAGGAACGCTGGGTCGTCGACGAGCTTCTTGAGCGCGTCGAGGGCGACCGCGTCCCTCGCCTGGACGAGCGCCGCGAGCGCGCGGATCCGCTCCGCGGCGTCCGGGAGAGCGAGCGTCTCGAGGAACGTCTGGAGGCGCCCCTGCGGGCTCTGCGATCTCCAGAGGAACGACGCATACTCGCCGACGGCGGGGTCCGGATGCCGTCGCGCGGTCTCGTAGAGCACCTCGACCTGCTCGCCGCGGAGGTGCTTCCCCGCCGTGAACAGCGCCCAGCGCGCCGTCTCGGCGGGGACGGTCGGCGCACAGAGACGGGCGAGCTCCCCCGGGTCGATCTCTCCCTGCTCCGCGAGGTAGGCGTTGAGGGCCTCGCGCAGCGACTTCTCGTCCGTGCGGGCGTAGACGCGGCAGACCACGGCGTTGCCCGCGGGGCCGAGGACCCTGGCGACGCGACAGAGCGCGGCGGGCCCACCGAGCGGCTCGCCGCACGCGACCTTCACGAGCTGCTCGACTCCCTCGTCGGACTGGACGCGGGCGATCGCCCACTCGAGCGCGTCGGCGATCCGCTCCTGAGCGGCCTCGAGCTCCGGGGAAGAACGGGCGTCGAGCTCGGCACGATAGCGTTCGAGCACCCAGGCGAGGAGACCCAGGTCCTCGCGGCGTAGGGCCTCGAGCGGGACCTCCGCGAGGAACCACTGGGCTTCCGTGAGCGAGATCTCGTCCGGAGCTAGGACGAGCCCGTCGAGGACGACCCCGACGAGGGACTTGATCGTCTCGTCCGGCCCCAGGCACCGCGCCTCCTCGACGAGCGCCGTGCCCTCGCCTCCTCCGAGCAGCGTGAAGCTCTCGTCCGAGTCCTCGGGATCGGGGTCGTGGACGCCGGCGAGCCCGATCTCCTCGAGCTGGGAGAGCTCCTCTCCCGTGTCCGTGGTCTCGTACTTCCGATCGCCGGCGCCGAACAGGCGCCGTTGCTTGAGGTCCTCGATGAGCGCGTCCGCCTCGCGGTTGAGCTCGTCGATCCGTTTCTGGGACAGCTCGGAGAGGTTCTCGGGGATGTCCCAGCCTTCCGTGAGCTCGTCGAGGCACACCAGGTCGACGTGCTCGAGGTCGCTCTCGAGGAGGAGCGTCGTCGGGTCGGCGGAGCCGTCGTTCGGCGCCGCGAGGATCGCGACGAATGCATCGAGCTCGCCGTGGGCGATCCCAGGTCGGAGCGCGAGCCTGCGGGCCCCGCCGACGTAGAGAGCGAACGCGAGCCGTAGCTCCCTCGCGTCCTCGCCCGCGTCCTCGTCTCCCACGCGGAAGCCCGCGTTCGCGACCTCGAGCCAGAGCTCGTCGTGGAGGATGTGGAAGGTCCCGAGGCGTCCCGCCAGCTCGTCGAGCGCCGCCCGCGCGTGGGCGTGCTTCGCCCCGTAGAGACGCCGCATCTTGATGGCCTTGACGAGGTGTCGGACGACCTCGCGCGCGAGCCACAGACGGTCGCTGGTCTCCATGGTCTCCCGCGGAGACTCTAGAACATCCGATCCGGCCTTGCGATCGGGTTCTCGATCGAGCGCCGTGTTCGCGCGAGAGGCTTCCACCCTCGTGCGGGCGCCGTCGGATCTTGCTCTCCTCCGGCCGGAAGAGGAGGACCGCCGGCGCTTCGAGTCATCCTCTCGCCGGATGGAGCATGGCCGAGCACAGCGGCTGCGGAGCCTTCCCGGTACCGCGCAAGGAGCACGACGAGAAGAACCCGCCCTTCCGAGCGAGGACGAGGCCGAGGCACGGAATCGCTCCCGGGAGGCGAGAACGGCGCCGGCCCCCAATTTGGGGGGGGCCGGCCTCGCGGCGCACGTTCACGGCTCGAGCCTCTCAGCAGCCGCCGAACGAGAAGCCCTTGCGCTCGGCTTGCTCGCGGATCGCTTGCTTGATCGCGCCGTCGAGCTGCGCCTCGCCCGCGCCGGCGCGCTTCTTGAGCTCCTCGGCGACGAAGGCCTGACGCTTCGCTCCGACCTCGGCGATCTCCTTTTGGATCGCCGCGCGGTCGGCGGCCTTCTTCGCGACGTAGGCCTTCCGCTCCTCGGGCGTCAGCTTGCGGAGCTCCTCCGGGAGGTCCTCGTCCTTGACCGTCGCGATGTCCACGTTCGCGTCGATCGCGTCCCACGAGCACTTGTAGAGCGAGCTTCCCTTGGCGCAAGCGCGGGACGCGACGGACGACGAGCCCAGCGAGCCCGAGTTCGAGTCCTGGCGGGACTGGTTCTCGGCGCCGGCTCGGCCGTGCGCGCCGATCGCGACGTACGTCCCGTTGAGGGCGGTCGAGAGCTCCGCGAGACGCGCGTCGAAGGGCGACCGGACCTCGACGACCGGCTGGTTGTGGTCGATCGACGCGAAGCTGCCCTCGCCGAGCAGGGGGATCTCGCGCCAGAGCGCCGCGTCGGGGTCCGTCCCGGCGCCGCAGTAGATCGCGTTCACGAAGACCCCGCGCTCGCGCGCCGCGCGGACGGCATCGCGGAACTTGACGACCGGGTCCTGATCCGCGGACTCGTTCCCGCAGACGAAGGCGACCCGGAGCGCGTCCTTCTCGTCGCTCCACGCGAGCTGCTGGACGGCCGTCCTGAGGACGCGGCCCACGAACTCGTCGCCGCCCGACGTCCTGAGCGCGAAGAGCTTCTGCTGGATCCCATCGAGGTCGTCCGTGAACTGGCTGTCGATGCGCACGAACCCGGTCTCGGTGCCGAACTCCGGCGTGCCGTACGTGAGGAGCGCGACCCGCAGCCGCGGCGTCGGCTTGGCTCGCGCGAGTTCGTTCGTGATGTCCCAGAGCTTCCGCTTCACCGACTCGATGAGCCCGTCCATGCTGTTGCTCGTGTCGAGGCAGAGCACGAGGTCGATCGGCCGGCCCGCCGCGACGGGCTCGGCCGCCGTCGGCGCGTCGTGCGCCGGCACGGGCGGCACCTGGGCGTGGGACGGCGGAGTGGCCGGCGCCTGCGCGGTCTCCGGCGGGGCGGCGGCGGCCTTTCGCTCCTGCGAGAATGCGTGCGCGCCGAGCGCGACGCAGGCGAGCGCGACGAGCGCTCCCAGGACGAGGCGGCCTCGCGAGCGCTCGGCCGCTGCGACGAGGGTCACGGGGGACGAAGACTCGATGTTCTTCATGGATCGATTCCTCCTGAGCCTGTAGACGCGCGGTGCGACCTCCGCGTGCGCCGGGCCTTCGCAACTTCCGGGCGATGCTCTTTGCAATTCCTTTGCAACCGCGGCGGCCCGGTCGCGTCTACACTTTCTCCGGGACCCATGAAGCGCATCCTGCTCGTCGAGGACGAACCCGCGATCCGAACGGCCGTGCGCGATGCCCTCCGCGCCAAGGGCCACGACGTCGACGACACGATCGACGGAGCCGAGGCGCTCCGCCGCGCGAGGCAGCGCGGCTACGACCTCCTCGTGCTCGACGTCATGCTCCCCTCGATGGACGGCTTCGATCGGCGCCGACGACTACGTGCTGAAACCGTTCTCGGTCCGCGAGCTCCTGGCGCGCGTCGACGCGCACCTGAGGAGGAGCGACTGGGGCGGTCCTGGCGGCGGGCCGCCGACGATCTCGGTGGACGGCGTCGCGATCGACCTCGCCCGTCTCGAGTGCCGGATCGGCGGAGAGAAGCGCGAGCTCACGGCCAAGGAGGGCGAGATCCTCCGCTACCTCGCCGAGCGGCCCGGCCGGATCGTCTCGCGGCAGGAGCTCCTCGTCGGCGTCTGGGGCTTCCCCGCCGGCGCGCAGGTCATGACCCGCACCGTCGAGAACACGATCGGGAAGCTCCGGCAGAAGATCGAGCCCGACCACAAGGAGCCGCGGATCCTCCTCACGGTCCATGGCGCCGGCTGGAAGCTCGGGGAGAGCGTGCGATGCGGAGACTAGTGCTCGCCGTGCTCTTCTCGGTGCCGCTCGCGCTCGCCGTGCTCGTCCTCTACGCGCAGGGGCGCTCGCTGCTCGCGGCGGAGGAGAGCCGCCTCGCGCAGGGCGCGCTCGCGTCCCAGCGCGCCACGCTCGAGGGGATCCGGCACGACCTCGCGGTCGCTCTCTCGGACCTCGTCGAGCGCGAGGGCGCCCGCCCCTACGACGACTACCAGCACCTGCACGTCCCGGCGGACGCGGTCGCCCGGGAGGTCGCGCTCGTCAAGACCTCTCTCGCGGGCGAGCCGCGCGAGGCCCTCGTCGACCTCTACTTCGAGTGGCGTGACGGCGCGCTCGCCTCGCCCGCGATCGCCCCGCCGTCTCTGGGCGAGGGCGAGACGGCCTACGCCCGCCACGTCGCCGAGCGGCTCGCCGACCTGCGCCGGATCGAGCCCTCGCTGCGCGCGCGGATCGCGGCGCCCGAGAAGGCTCCTGCCGTCGAGGAAGCCGTCGACCGCCTCATCTTCGAGTCGAACACGAACGTCGATCGGACGATGTGCAACCTCAAGGATGCGAAGGGCGACGAGCTGCAACACGCGTGGACCGAGTACCAGTCGCGCTCGGGCAAGGTCGTCGGCCGGCCGGCGCCGCCCGAGCGCGTGATCGTGCGCGTCTACCCGATGAGCTATCTGCGCGAGCCTCCCGATGAGACCGGCTGGCCGCGCACGCTCCTCGCGGTGAGGCGGGTCGAGGTCGCCGGGCACGCGTGGCCCCAGGGCTTCGCGGTCAAGCCGCTCGCGATGCGCGAGCGGCTCGAGGCGCTCATCGCGCGCGCCGGCCCCGCGACCGCGCCCGAGATGCGCGGATCGGTCCCCGCGCGCAGCGAGCCCGTGGTCGCCGTCGAGCGGCACGGTGCGGGCCTGCCGCTGCTCCCGCCGCTCGACGGCCTCGCGCTCGTCCACCGCGGCGATCCGGGTCGCCCGCGCGCCGCGCTCGAGCGGAGCCGCACGCTCCTCGACGGCGCTCTCGCGCTCCTCGTCCTCGTGGGCACCGCCGGCGGGGCGATCCTCGGAGTGGCCGCGCGCAGCGAGCGCCGCCTCGCGCGCCAGCGCGCCGACTTCCTCGCGGCCCTCACGCACGAGCTCAAGGCCCCGCTCACGGGGATCCGGGCTCTGACCGAGGTCCTCGGCGAGGGCCTCGTGACCGAGCCGACGAAGCAGAAGGAGTACTACCGCTCGATGCTCGTCGAGTGCGAGCGCCTCTCGCGGCTCGTCCACAACGTGCTCGCGGCGTCTCGCCTCGAGCGCGGCGCGCTTCCGCTCGCGCCCGAGTCGCTCGACGTGGCGCCCCTCCTCCACGAGGCCGCGCGCACGTTCGCGCCGCGGCTCGAGACGGGCGGTTTCGCGTTCGAGCTGGACCTCCCGGAGAGCCTGCCGCGCGTGCGCGTCGACCGCGAGGCCCTCGTCCAGGTCGTGACGAACCTCCTCGACAACGCCGCGAAGTACGGGACCGGCGAGGAGCGGCGCGTCCGGCTCGCGGCGTCGTCCGAGGCGAGGAGCGTCACCATCTCGGTGAGCGACCGCGGCCCGGGGATACCGGCCTGGGAGCGAGAGCGGATCTTCGAGCGCTTCTACCGGAGCCCGAGCGCGCCACGCGAGGTCGGGGGTGCCGGGCTCGGCCTCGCGATCGCGCGCGTCCACGCTCGCGCGCACGGAGGAGAGCTCACGGCCGGCGAGGGCGAGGGCGGCGGGGCCTGCTTCCGGCTCGTGCTGCCGAGGGAGGGACCATGACGCTGCGCTGCCCCTATTGCCACGGGGACGTGGACGAGACGAAGGCCGTCTGTGCCGCCTGCCGCGCCGAAGCGCACTCGGCCTGCGTGCTCGAGCTCGGGCGCTGCGCCGCCTGCGGGTGCGCGGACTTCGAGCACATACTCGAGGACGACGGGTGGAGCGTCGTGGACGCGTCGCCAGGAGGCTCCCGAAGGCACGTCGCGTTCGTGCGGGTCGCTCCGCGCGAGCTCGCGACGCCCGGGGCGACCTCGCTCCGTCTCGACCTGGCGCGGCGGGAGCATCACGAGGGCGGCGTCCTCGTGGGCGAGGCCACGCTGTCGGTCGCGCGCTCGGAGGTCCTGGGAGCGCTCCGGGTCGAGCTCGCGAGCGAGAGCACCCGCTCCGGGTTCCTCGGGCTGCTCGCTCGGAGGACGCGGCCGCTCCGCGCGCTCACCCTGCTGGGGCGAGGGCGCGGCCTCTACGCGCCGGGGACCTACCGCGCGAGCTTCCGACTTCCGCTCGAGGGCGTGCCCGCGACGCGGGACGAGCCCGGCGCTCCGGAGCACGAGCGCCTCATCCTCTCGATGCGGCTCGACCGGCGCGGAGGAGCGCTCGTTGCCAGCGGAGAGGTGCGCGTGCTCGCGCGGCGTGCTCCGGCTCTCGCGTAAGCCGGAGTCGCCGTCGGAAGGCACGCAGCCTCGATCTCACCGGGACGGCTGTTCGCTCTCCTGTCCTCGCGAGGCGGCAGGGTCGTCGTGCCGGTCACGCGATCAGGATCGGTGCGTCGGCCGAGCGTCGGGCCTTCTCGTTGCATCCGGAACGGCGAGGACCGGGTGAGGCTCCGGAGATCCCGGAGGGGTGCCCGCGCCCTCGGATCCGTGGCCGCTCCGCCTCCCTTTGCATCCGGCACCCAGCATCCCGTGAGCTCGATCCGTTGGCCACGCCTTGCGCGGGAAACGACGGCACCTTCCCGGGGCCCCGACCAAGAGGAGCGTCATGAACACGGATCTTCACGAATCCGGGATCCTGCGAGTGCTCGCCCTGCGCGATCTGCTCCTGATCCTCGGCATCCTCCTCGGGACGCGTGTGCTCACCGCAGAAGTGCCCCCCAGTCGATTCCCGAGGTCTGCCATACCTCGCCGGTGCCCTTGTCCATGCTGAAAGCGAAGGCGTGGCCGAATGTGCCCATGAGGCATGCGGTGGACCACTCCTTTCCCGCAGCTTTCAGTGCTGGGCGAAGGTCTCTATGATCGTGCTGATGTCGTTCTGGAACTGAACTTCCAGAACCTTCTGCTTCGGAGCCTTCGCATCCTGTGCCATGACCGCTCCTCCAAGAATCATCGCGAACGAGAACCCTACGAGCACACGTCGCCTCATCTGACCGATCCTTTTCTTGATCCGGCTTCGGTCGTGACGACCAGGATCTTGTCGTAGGCGACGTAGGTGCGCTTGCCATTCGGCGTCGCGAGGACCAGGAACTTCCCGCCCGCGATCTCCTCCACGTCGAATCCGGCGACGCTCTCTCGCGTGATGGTCTCCTGGCCGTGGCCTGCGACGTAGATGACCTCGACCGTCTGCGGCTCGCCAGTCATGCAGAACCGCTCGCGCTTGATCTGGTCTTTCGGCATGCTACTTCTGGATCTCCTTGAGCGCATGGGTCGCATCCTTGCGGACCGCCTCGCTCGGGTCGCTCGTGGATACGGCCATGAGGGTAGCGACGGCCGACCTGGCTCTCGGTCCGATGCCGCCGAGGATCTTCGCCGCGTCGGAACGAATCCAGTCCATCCCGTTGAACCCGAGAGTCGCCACGAGAACGGGAACGGCTGCTCCATCCGCTGAGGGATCGATCGCGACGAGTGCCTGCGCGGCTCGCATCCGAACCACCACGTCCTTGTCAGTGAGCGCGCTCTTGAGCGTCGGGACGGTCGCGTGAGCGTTCGATCCGAGGAGCATGAGCGTCGTCGCGGCGAGGCAGCGAACGAGACTATGGGAGTCGCTCAACGCGCTGGTCAGGAGAGGAATCGCGGTGACCGCCTTTGGCCCCATCCGAACGATGGCTTCCAGCACACCGCACCGGACCTGATCGCTCGCCCACGGCTTGTACGCATCGACAAGCACGGGCAGAGCAGATTCACCTGTTCCCGCGAGGGCCTCGTATGCTCTCTTCCGGTAGTTCTCATCTCCGTCGTCCAGGTGTTTCATCCATTCGGAGACGCTCTTCCCCTGATATCTCGGTTCCCCCTGCACGCTTGTCCTCCCTTGTAGGCGAAGTACAAGCAAGCGCCCTGCTAGTAGAGGCCAGCAGGGCGTTTGCGAGCTCTAATGTCTCCCCGGGGAGGACTCGAACCTCCAACCTAGTGATTAACAGTCACCCACTCTACCATTGAGCTACCGGGGAACGTTTCCCGCGCTCCCGCAACGACGCCCGAGCTCGAGCGTGGCGTCGCGTGAGCTCGCTACTTCTTCTTGTCGCCCTTCGCCGGCGGAGCGGCGCCCTTGGCAGCCGGAGCGGCGCCCTTGGCAGCCGGAGCGGCGCCCTTCGCGGGAGCCGCGCCCTTCGCGCCCGCGGCAGCGCCCGCCGCCGGAGCCGTACCGGGAGCCGCGCCCTCCGCACCGGGCACAGCGCCCTCCACGCCCTCCACGCCCTCGCCCTCGGCCTTCTTCGCCTTCTTCTTCTTCTTGCCGACCTTGCCGATCACGGTGCGGACCTTGCGGAGGCCGAAGACGGTCTTGTCCTCGCTCCAGTCGCCCTTTTCTTTCAAGCGCTCGATGCGCTCCCAGCGAGTGAAGACGTTCCGCGAGCGCGTGAGAGCGGCCTTGCTCCTGAGACTCTTGTGGATGGACACGGGGACCTCCGACGCGGGCGGCGCCTCCGGCACCCGGTTCTTCCGGGGCGGTCTCGGCGCGCGAGGCGACGACGTATACCGTGCCGGGCGGGAGAGATCAAGAGCGGAGCCCGAATGAGAGGCACGGCCCAGGTCAGGTCTTCGAGAGGACGAGATCTCCCACGGCCACGCCGAGGGCCCGCGCGACCGGGTCGCACTTCGCGTGCAGGAGGTAGACGGCCTCGCGCTTCTCCCCCGAGAGCGTCTCCCAGGAAGCCGAGCCCTTCGCGATCACGAGGTCCGACGCCTCGAGAGCGGAGCGGAAGTCGGGCCCGCAGAGGAGCGGCGACGCCCCGAGGAGGCCGTCTTGCCCGGTGTCGAGGACCTTCTCGCTGAAGCCCGCGAGGGCGGCATCCTCGGGCGTGGCGTCGTGGAGGAGGCCGGGTCTCCTCGCGACGACGGTCACGGCCTTCCCGAGCGAGCGCACGATCCCGACGAGGAGGATGTCGAGAGCCGCCTCTCCCGCGTTGTCGAGCAGGTAGAGGACGCGCGAGGCGGGCTCGAGAGCCGCCTTGAGGTCGCTCGGGCTCCCTTGAGCGAAGCCTTTCTCCATGAGAGCGCGCACGTGCTCGGCGATCGGGAAGGACCCGAGCGCGAGCGCGTCGACCGCGTTCGCCGCCGCGGCCGCCGTCGTCGCGAGAGCGAACGGATCGGGGTCGGTCGCGAGCCTCGCGCGCACCTCGTCGGCGAGAGAGCGCAGCTCGCGGAGGACCTCGCGCCGTCTCTCGAGGAAGGGGTCCTGCGCGCGCAGCGTCTTCCGCGTGATCCCGAGGGCCTCGGTCAGGAGCTCGGCCGGGCTCCGGCTCCAGTCGCTCCCGGGGAGGGCGGTCATGACCTCCTCGAGGACCTTCCGGTGAAGCCACTCGTCGTCGGCGACGGCTCGCGCCGTGGTGAGGACCTGGCCGAGGATGCAGGGAATGCAGGCCGCCTGGGACTTCACTTACCCCTTCTTCTTGGGAGAAGAATGGTAACTCGCGTCGGGGAATCCGGCGTGGCCGACGTTCGGGATCTGCGCGTGGAGCTCCTGGATCTGCTCGAGGAGGGCCGGATCCTCGCGCTCGAAGCCCCGGATCCTCACCTGGAACTTGGTCCCCGTCTTCGCGACGTAAGCCTGGAGGCCCGCCCGCGCCTGGAGCGGAGACTTCATGCTCTCGTTCAGGAAGCTCACGACGGAGGTCGCGTTCTTCTCGGTCGTCGTGCAGACGTGCATCTCGAACGCCCCGTCCTTCGAGGGAGCCGGAGGAGGCGGAGCGGCCTGCGCCGCGGGAGCGGGCTTCGCCGGCTCCTCCTCGGCCGCGACGTCGAGCACGGGAGCCGGAGCCGGGATCGCCGCCGCCTGGAGCGGGGCCTTGAGCGGCGCGGGCTCGGCGCTCGCCTTCGCGACGCTCTCGTTCGCGGGAGACGAGGGGCGGCCCTTGTTCGAGCGCCCGGCGAAGTAGGCGATCGCCACGACGAGCACGAGCCCGATCCCGAAGACCACGGCGGTGTCGGCGCGGACTCCCAGGACCTTCACGGGCTCCTCGTCCACGATCGCGTCCTCGGGGGTGAGCGACTCCACGTCGAGCTCGTCGTCCACGACGAGGAGCGGGTCGCCGTCCACGTCGAGCAGGTCGTCCACGAGCCTCTCGAGCACGGGAGTCGAGACCGGCGCTCCGGCGAAGCGGGCGGTCGGCTTCGGGGCCGCATCGCAAGGCGGCCTCCCGGGGCGCTGGAGCGAGCCCGGGGGCGGGATCGTGGGCTTCGAGGAGAGGACCTTCTCTCGCGAACGGCCGAGGAGCTCGAAGAGGGAGTCGCGCGACTTGCCGAGAACGCTCATGGGGACCTCCGCCTAGCCGGGTGAGGAGCTTCACCCTCCTATCGGCCGATCGGGCCCCTGGCTTGACGCCGGGCGAGGACGATCTCGCGCGCAACGAGCGCCGCGTTCACGAGCGACTCGACCTCGGCGACTCCCTTGCCCGCTATGTCGTAAGCCGTCCCGTGGTCGGGCGAGGTCCTGACGATCGGGAGCCCGAGCGTCACGTTCACGGCGACTCCGAAGGAGACGACCTTGAGCGGGATCAGCCCCTGGTCGTGATAGAGCGCGACGACGGCGTCGATCCCCGAGCGTTTCCGCGCCGCCTTCGCGAAGAACGTGTCCGCCGGGTGAGGCCCGGTCACGCTCGCTCCCGCTCTCCGTGCATCCTCGATCGCGGGGGAGACGATCCGCTCCTCCTCGTCGCCGAAGCGGCCGCCGTCCGAGGCGTGCGGGTTGAGGGCGCAGACTCCGATCCGGGGCTCCTCGATCCCGAAGTCCTGGACGAGTGCCTCGCGGGCCACGAGGATCGTGTCCCTCACGCCTTCTCTCGTGATGGCTCCCGCGACGTCGCGGAGAGCGAGGTGAGTCGTCGCGAGCACGACCCGGAGCGGCCCTCCCGCGAGCATCATGCGAGTCCGGCTCACTCGGAGGAGCGACGAGAGAAGCTCGGTGTGCCCGGGAAACGGCTCTCCCGCGAGGCCGAGCGCCTCCTTGTTGAGCGGCGCCGTCACGAGAGCGTCGGCCTCGCCTCTCTCGATGAGAGAGACGGCCTCGCGCACCGCGGCCGCCGCGGCTCTCCCTCCGGCCTCCGTCGCCTTTCCCGAGAAGAGCACGCCTTTCTCGCAGCGAACGGAGTCGGGGGAGACGACGCGAGCTCGCTCGCTCCTCTCGAGCCCGAGGCGCTTCGTGGCTTCCCGGACGAGAGCCTCGTCTCCCACGATGATGCAGGAGAGTCCCGAGAGCCTCCGGTCGCGGACGGCCCCGAGGACGACCTCGGGCCCGATCCCCGCCGGATCTCCCAGGGAGAAAGCGATCCGGAGCGCTTCCTTCGCTCGCTTGCCCACATCTCCTTTCTATCCTTTTTCGTCGCGCGGGTCGCGCGCACCGGCCACCCTGGCCGCGTGAGCGAGGATCGCTGGGGACGGCCGCACTTCGTGCCGGGAGGAGGCGATGCCTTCCTCCTCTACGCCGTCTTCGGGAGCTTCGGAGGAGACGTCCAGGTCTCGGGCTCGAAGTACCGCACGCGCGGCTTTCCCGGAGGCGTCGACGCGACCAAGTACTCGCGGGAGACGCAGCCCCAGGTCTTCTCCATGTTCCTGGACGGCTATTTCCGCGCCGACCTCGAGAAGAACAACGCCGGGATCGCGAAGCGAGTCACGGCCGCTCCCGACCTCCTCGTGATCAAGGGGCCGGTCCCCGACCCCGACTCGCTCCTCTACCTCCGGGACGTGATCGGCGTCACGACGAGCTTCCTCGACGCGGGCGGCGCAGGGATCCTCGACTCCCAGGCCATCCGCTGGTGGTCGCCCGCGTCCTGGAAGCGCGAGGTCTTCGAGCCCGACGCTCCCCTCCCGCGGAACCACGTGGTCATCCTCGTCTCCCCCGAGGAAGACGGGACGAGCTGGTTCCATACGCGCGGCATGAGGAAGCTCGGCCGCCCGGACCTGAGCATCCGCCGCGTGCCCGAGACGCACGAGAATGGAGTCACGGACCTCCTGAACCGCTTCATCGAGCACCAGGCGTTCGGCCTCGTGATCGAGGAGGGCGCTCCCGTCAAGGTCGCCGGCCTTCCTCCCGGCATGACCTGCCACCACGCCGGCCGTCTCGACGACCCGGACTTCAACAACGTCCGCGTCGAGATCCGCTGGCCCTGAGCCCGGAAGACCGGTTGCCCCCGCGCTCTCCTTCCTATACAAGTCCTCCCTGTGAGCACCTTCGAGGAAGCGATCGCCCGGGCCGAAGCCGCGCACAGGGTCCTCACGGCGCTCGACCGCGCCGGGTTCTCGGAGTGCGTCGCGCCGGGTCTCGACGACGCTTCGGGGCTCGCGCACGCCGTCGCCGCGCTCGTGCCGCAGGACGCTCCCTTGCCCCAGAGGCTCTCGCGCGACGCGCAGGAAGAAGGGATCCTCGCGCTCGTCCTCCACGACGGGCGCTCGCCCGCGGTCGAGGCGGAGCTTCCGGCCCTCGCGCAGGAAGCGCTCGTCTCGCTCGGAGCGACGGGGCTCGCGCTCACGCTCCGCGCCCTCGCGCCCGCGCGAGCGCTCCTCCACGCGCACGGGCTCGACGGCCCGACCGCGGCGCGGCTCCTCGAGGCGCCTCACGTCGCGAAAGACGACGACGCGCCGGGCGCCGCCCTCGGGCTCGAGGCGGATCAAGCCGAGCTCGACCGGGACTCGCTCGACCCGGCGCGGCTCGAGCGCGTCCTCCTGGGCTTCCTGGGGAAGCTCCGCTTCCGCACGTACGGGACGCGCACGCCCGAGGAGGTCGCGGCGCGCCTCGCGGGACGCCTCTCGCGGCGCCTCCCGGCGGTCGCGAGGAGGATCCAGGCCGCGCGCGCTTCTCTCCTCGAGCTCGCGGCGATCGACTCCTCGCCCGAGGAAGCGCTCGCGCGAGGGGCGGCGCTCCTCTCGAAGAACGGCGTCTCGCTCGAAGCGGCGGAGAGCGTGCGCGAGCACGCGCGCGACCTGGCGGCGCTCGGAGTCGCTCCCGCGAGGATCGAGCTCGCTCCGCGTTTCTTCCAGGAAGGATCGGTGCCCGAGGCGCTCGACCTCGACCCTTCCTGGACCCTGGAGGCAGTCGGAGCCGGGACGCTCGCGCGCGGCGGGTCGTTCGCCTTCCGCTCCGGGAGAGCGGCCGTCGCGTGG
>JACQDU010000331.1 GCA_016200955.1 bacterium | reverse complement strand
GCCGGCGCTGACGCTCCCGGTCTTGCGGAACACGGGAGGGAGCTTCGCGAGCTTTTCTTTCGTGACGCCGTCTCGCGGGCACTCGTCGTCGGGACAGTGGGCCAACGGGAGCAGCTCGGGCAGGAAGCGCTTCTCCTTCCGCGCGCGCTCGCAGCGGTTCTGGGACTCCTGCGCGTAAGCGTCCTGCTCGTCGCGAGGGATCGAGAGACGGTCGGCGAGGGTCTCGGCCGTGGCTCCCATGACCTTCTTCGCCATGGGACACAGGAAGCCGTCGCGATACATGCCGTCCACGACCTCGGCGTCGCCCTCGCGGTAGCCCTCGCGGTAACGCGGGAGGAGAAAGGGCACGTTCGACATGCTCTCGGTGCCGCCGCAGGCGACGAGGTCGGCTTCCCCGAGACGGATCTGCTCGGCTCCGAGGACGATCGCTCGCAGGCCGGACGCGCAGGCCTGGTTCACCGTGTAAGCGGGCCTGTCGACCGGCACGCCCGAGCGCACGGCGACCTGCCGGCCGGGGTTCGGGCCGAGGCCCGCTCCTCGCGCGTTCCCGAGGATCACCGCATCGATCTTCGTCGGGTCGATCTTCGTCCTCGCGAGGAGCCCCATGAGCGCGGCCACTCCGAGATCGACTCCCGTCTTCTTCCCGTGAGCTCCGAGGAGCTTCCCGATCGGAGTCCTCGCCGCGTCGATCACGAGCACGTCGTCGGCCCGGGAGCTCACGGTGAGACCTCCTCGACCTTGAAGTCGCGCCCGTCTCTCGCGACGCGGCCGAGAGGCGAGACGGGGTCGTGATAGAAGACCGAGACCCACTTCCCGGAGACCGCCCGCTCGACGAGTTCCTTCTTCTTCTCCCAGCACTCGATCGGGTAGAGGTCGTAGGCCATGACGTAGTGCGGGCGGATGTGAGCCGAGGTCGGGATGAGGTCGCCCCAGAAGACGCCTTCTTCCCCGCCGGAGGAGAAGCGCACGATCTGGTGGTGGCGCGTGTGGCCGCCGGTCTTCTCGACGCGCACTCCGGGCGCGATCTCCCGGTCGCCGTCCACGACCTCGAGCGAGCCGGCGTCGGCGAGCGCCTTCCAGTCGTCTTGGACATAGCTCGCCTTGCAGAGGTCGCAGCCCGCGCCCGAGTCCTCGAGCTCTCCCCTCTGGACGACGAGCTTCGCGTTCGGGAAGCGATGGAGGCGAGGCCCCTTCGTCCCCTCGGGCGCCTCGACGACGCCGCCTACGTGATCGAAGTGCATGTGAGTCACGACGACCTTCGAGATCTCCTCCGGCTTCACGTCCGCGCGCGCGAGGCTCGCGAGGAGTCCCTCTCCTTCCCTCACGTCGAACATCTCGATGAACTTCGGGTCGCGCCTCCGCGCCCCGATCCCGCTCTCGACGAGGACCCACGAGCCGTCCTCCGCCCTCACGAGGAGCGGCCTCATCCCGAGGAGGATCCTGTTCTGCGAGTCCGCCGGGCAGCGCTTCTCCCAGATCACCTTCGGGACGACGCGGAACATCGCCCCTCCGTCGAGCCGGAAGGTTCCCGCGTCGAGGAGGAACACCTCGATCCCGCCGATCCGCGCGTGAGGGACGGTCAGCTCCGCTTTCATGGACGACATCCTAATCGGCAGCGAACCGCGAGTTAACCACCAAGACACGAAGGCAGCCGACCCGCCAAGCCGCACCCGACACAAGAAACGGAAAACCACGAGGGCACGAAGACACGAAGTTCAGCGGAGAAGGCCTGACAGTTGAACCTTCGTGTCTTCGTGGTTCCATCTCTTCTTCTACCGGGAGAGATGTGCCACGGCTTCGATGTGGTACGCGTGCGGGAACATGTCCACCGGCACGACTTCCTGGAGCGAGAAACCGGAGCGCTCGAGCACCCCGAGGTCGCGCCCGAGGCTCTCGGGGTCGCAGCTCACGTAAGCGACCTCACGCGGCTCGAGGTCGCGGACGGCCTCGAGGACGCGAGGGTGGCAGCCCTCGCGCGGAGGGTCGAGGACGACCGCGGAGAAGCGAGAGCTCTCGCGCGCGAGGCGCGGGAGGAGGTCCTCGGCCCTCCCTCGCCGGAAGGAGCACGCGATCCCGTTGGCGTGAGCCGTCTCGCGCCCGTCTTGGATCGAGGCCGGATTCCCCTCGACCACGAGAGCGCGAGCCCCTCGCCGCGCGGCCTGGAGAGCGACGAGCCCGACTCCTCCGTAGACGTCGAGCACGCGCCGCCCCTCGAGCGGCCCCAGGAACCGAAGCACGCTCGCGACGACGCTCTCGGCTCCGGCGGCGTTCGTCTGGAAGAAGGACGTGGGAGAGACGTGATACGTGAGACCCGCGACCGTCGTCCGGTATCGCGGCGGCCCGAAGAGGACGCGAGTCTTCGCTCCGAGCACGAGATCGCGCTCGCGCGGCGGGCTCACGTTGAGCGCGATCCCGACCGGCCCGAGAGCGCGCGCTTCCTCGACGAAGCGCGAGAGCCAGGGAAGCTCCTCGTGCCTCGCGACGAGGACGGCGTAGAGCTCTCCGGTCCCCGCTCCTCTCCGGATCACGAGGTGCCGCACGTCGCCCCGGTCGTGGCGCTCGTCCCACGCGCGCGCGCCGACTCGCCGGAGCACGTCCACGAGCCCGAAGGCGAGCGAGGTCGCGGGCTCGGCCTGGACCGGGCACTCCTCGATCGCTATGAGCTCGCGGCTCCGGGCGCGGTAGAAGCCCGCCGCGATCCCTCGCGCGCCCGCGGGAGCGAGCGTGAGCGCGATCTTCTCCCGGTAACCCCGGACGGGCGTCTCCTCGATCGGCAGGACGCGGACCTCGTGCCCGAGCGCGTGCTCGAGCGTGCGCGAGAGGAGCGAGCGCTTCGCCCTCCTCCTCGCGCCCTCCTCGAGGTGCTGGAGGTGGCAGCCTCCGCACGTGAGAAAGTAAGGACAGAAAGGCTCCGCGCGGTCGGGGCTGCGCTGGATCACCTCGAGGACCTCGCCTCGCCCGTACCGGCGGCCGGCTTCGGTCACGCGCACGCGCACGGTCTCTCCCGGGACTCCTCCCGGGACGAACAGGACGTATCCGTCCGCCCGCGCCACCGCGTCGGGGCCCAGCGGGAGCGCTTCCACGAGCGCGTCGACGACGGCGCCCTCGAGCAGAGGAGGAGGGGTCTTCCGGGCGCCGCGCATCACGTGATTCTAAGGCAGACCTCAGCCGCCGCGCGCGCTCACGATCCGACGCATCCGCTCGAGCTCGTCCCAGAGGGTCTCGGGGCTCAGGAGAACGAGCACGATCGAGCGCGCGAGGCTCACGCAAGAGGGTGGGTGGAGCACGCGAGGCTGCTTCGCGACGAGCCGATCTCCGTCGACCCACGTGCCGTTCGAGCTCGAGTCGGTGATCGCCCACTCGCCGCCCGGACCTCGCGCGAGGCTCGCGTGGAACTTCGAGACCGACTGGTGAGGCACGACGATGTCGTTGTTCATGGCGCGCCCGATCGTGACCATGAGCGCGAATGCGTTCGCTCCGGGGCGCTTCCTGACCTCGTAGCCCTGGAGCGGGGGCAGCGCCTCCGCCTTCGTGGCGTGCGCGATCGCCGAGGCGATCGCGACGGTCTGGAAACGCCCGCCGTGCGCCGTCTCCCTCGTGCTCGGGAGCCCCGCGCCCTCGTTGAGCTGGAGGAGGAAGGGCGCGTGGAACCTCGCCAGGAACTCCGCGCGCGAGAGGCCGCGCGTGCTCCGGGCGAGGTCGGCGAGCTCGATCCTCCCGGGAGCCTCGGCCGCGGAGACGTCCGGCGCCTCCGACAGGTCGGGGTGAATCGTGTCGTAAGACGAGATCG
>JACQDU010000021.1 GCA_016200955.1 bacterium | reverse complement strand
GAAGAACGAGAAGAAGAGCGGGATCAGGGCCGCGGCAAGGAACCAGTAGCGACGGTTCCACACGGGGTCGTCCGAGTCGTGCGAGAGGAGCGCTTCCTTCCCGCGAGGCGGCTCCTCGGCGGCCGGCGCCGCGGCGCTCGGCGGAGCCGCTCGCTGGGGGAGCGGCTGGGCCCCCGAGAACTGGGCGACCGTCTCTCCCGTGCTCTCGTCCACGAGGAGGACGACGCTCCCGCCGCAACCGGTGCAGCGGACCCTCCGCCCGAGCGCCTCGGGTCTCACCTGGATGTCCCGGCCGCACGGGCAGTCGACGACGAACACCGCTTCCCCCGGCGCTCGCATCGTAGTCGCGCGCGCGGGCGCGCGCCGCCTTGCAGGCGCCCGGGCGATCCGGTATCGTCGCGCCCCTTCCAGCGCCGAAGGCTCGTTCGAAGAGGGGACAATGGCCCAGGGCGTCTACCGGAGCGCGCTCGGCTTCGTCGAGACGAAGGGCTTCGTCGGCTCGACCGAGGCCCTCGACGCCATGTCGAAGGCCGCCGACGTCGAGCTCGCCTGGCGCGAGAGCGTGGGCGGGGGCTACTTCACGGTCCTCGTCCGCGGGAGCGTCGGCGCCGTGAAGGCCGCGACCGACGCCGGCGCTCGAGCGGCGAAGGCCGTGGGAGAGGTCGTGACCGTGCACGTGATCCCGAAGCCCGACCCGCAGCTCGAGCTGATCCTCCCGCGAGACAGCGCCTCGTCCACGAACGATCGGCCCCTCCCGCGCTCGCAGCCGGCACAGCCGCCCGGCGCTCCCGCTCCCGCGAAGCGTGCGGGCGGGAAGAAGAAGTAGCGGCGACCTCCCGTGTCCATGGACAAGGATCTCGGCGCTCTCCAGGAAGTGCGCGATCGGCTCAAGGCCGCGCGCGAGGCCCGCTTCGTCATGGAGAAGGCGTCCCAGGCCGACGCCGACCGCTGGGCCTCCGCCGCCGCGGCCGCCGGCCGCAAGGAGGCGGCCCGTCTCGCTCGCATGGCGGTCGAGGAGACCGACATCGGCGTCGTCGCGGGGAAGACCCTGAAGAACATCTTCGCGACCGAGATCACCTGGGAGAAGATCAAGGACATGAAGACCGCCGGCGTCATCCGGCGGGACGAGAGAGCGGGCGTCGTCGAGATCGCTCACCCCGCGGGAGTCGTGGCGGCGGTGATCCCGACGACGAACCCGACCTCGACGGCGCTCTTCAAGTGCTTGATCGCGCTCAAGGCTCGCTGCTCGATCGTCGTCTCTCCTCACCCTCGCGCCGTGAAATGCATCGCGGAGAGCTGCCGCGTCATGCACGACGCCGCCCGCGCCGCGGGAGCGCCCGAGGGCTGCATCTGCTGGCTCGAGAACGTGACGATCGAGTCGACGAACGCTCTCATGCGCCACCGGTGGACGAGCATCATCCTCGCGACCGGCGGGCCCGGCCTCGTGGACGCCGCTTACTCGTCGGGCAAGCCCGCGATCGGCGTCGGCTCGGGGAACGTCCCGGCCTACATCCACGAGAGCGCCGATATCTCGCACGCGTGCCGCGCGATCGTGCTCGGCCAGGTCTTCGACAACGGCACGATCTGCTCCTCCGAGCAGTCGATCGTCTGCGACAAGGCCGTCGAGCGGCAAGTCCTCGAGGAGCTCAAGAAGCGGGGCTGCCACGTCTGCTCTCCCGAGGAGATCAAGAAGCTCGAGCCCGTCGTCAAGAAGGGCGACCGGCAGAACCCGGACATCGTCGGGAAGTACCCGCGCGTGATCGCGAAGATGGCGGGCTTCTCCGTGCCCGACGACACGACGGTCCTCATCTGCCCCTACGAGAAGGTCGGCCCCGACGCCCCGCTGTCGCTCGAGAAGCTCTCGCCGGTCCTCACGTTCTACACGGTCGACGGCTGGCGCGAGGCGCGGGAGAAATGCATCGAGATCCTCCGCTACGGCGGCCTCGGCCACTCGGCCTCGATCCACGCGAAGGACGAGAAGACGATCATGGAGTTCGCCGAGGCCATGCCCGCCATGCGCCTCATGGTGAACTCCCCCACGACGCAGGGAGCGATCGGCTACACGACGAACCTGTTCCCCTCGATGACGCTCGGGTGCGGGACTCCCGGAGGGAACATCTTCTCGGACAACATCGGGCCCCAGCACCTGATCAACACCAAGCGCCTCGCTTACGTGAACGAGGCCATGCTCGACCAGGACGAGAGCCGGGAGCACGAGCTCCGCGCGGAGCTCGGGGACACGCGCTTGCCGTGGAGTCCTGGCAAGTCGGGAGCCGTCGAGCGCCGGCCGCAAGCCGGTGCCGCGCCCGAGCCTCGTCGCGTCGCGGTCGGCGCCGGCATCGAGGGAGCCTCGCCTCTCTCTCCCGCGGACATAGACGCGATCCTGTCCAAGCACAAGAAGTGACGCTGAGACCTAGGAGCTAAAGGAGGAGAAGGCATGAGTCAAATCGCGCTCGGGCTCATCGAGACCAAGGGGCTCGTCGGGGCGATCGAGGCCGCCGACGCCATGGTCAAGGCGGCTCGCGTGAAGCTCATCGGCAAGGAGACGATCGGCGGCGGCTACGTGACCGTCATGGTCCGCGGCGAGGTCGGCGCGGTGAAGGCCGCGACCGACGCCGGCGCGACGGCCGCTCGCCGCGTGGGCGAGCTCGTCTCGGTCCACGTGATCCCGCGCCCGCATTCGGACGTCGAGACGATCCTTCCCCAAGTGGCGGAGACGGCGGACAAGAGCTAGGGCGAAGGTCCCGCCGCTCGCGACGCCGCGACCGGCTCACTTGTCACTGGGCACTTGTCACTCGGCGCTGGTCATTGCGCCATTCGAAACAACGCCCAGTGACCAGTGCCCAGCGACCAGTGACAAGTGAATCGCAGTGAACGCTCCAGCGCACTCACATCCGAATCAGCGATGTTCCTCGAGGTAGAAAATGGCAACCGAGCTCAGGACGTACTGCTTTCTCGACATCATGCAACCTCAGTTCGCCTCCTTCACCGCCTCCACGGCGAAGGGCTACCTCCCCGTCGAGAAGCAGGCCGCGCTCAGGCGGGCCGCGCGATCCTCGACTCGCTCGGGCTCCAGGAGAAGGACCGCCTCAAGCCCAAGGTCCTCACCTCGCAGACGATCACGAACATCGATCCTTACCAGGCCATGCTCATCAACCGGAACCGCGGCGGCTCGATGCTCCTCGGAGGGCAGACGCTCTACATCCTCGAGTGCCACCCCGCCGGATACGCCGTCCTCGCGGCGAACGAGGCGGAGAAGGCGTCGCCGATCACGATCGTCGAGGTGCGCCCCTTCGGCGCCTTCGGCCGGATCTGGCTTGGAGGCACGGAGGCCTCGATCTCCGAGGCCGCGAAGGCCGCCGTCGGCGCGCTCGAGGCCGTCGACGGACGCCCGAACGACCTCAAGGGAGTCTGAGGTCCGGAAGCGCGGAGATCGCGAGGAGGCTCTCCCCGCGATCTCCTCGCGCGACCGGTCGTCTCTCAGAACCGGACCCACCTCGCCGCGAACGTGCGCCCCTTCTTCGTCACGCGAGCGATCCTCGCGATCCGCTCCTCCCGCAGGTCGACGAGAGCGTCCAGGATGTCTTGCTCCGCGCTGGGGACAGGCCGTCTCATGGAGAACCTCCTGCGAATCCAGGGGCTCCTGCCGGGGCGCCTCGTGCGCCCGAGCATCCCGTGGTCGCATGCATCTCGTCGGCTCCTCGCGGGTCTTACCTGAACGGCTCTCGCGGAGTAGCCTGCACACGTTCGAACATGGACCAGGACGACCTCCTCATGAGCGCGCTCGAACCGGGAGAGCGGATCGTCTGGTCCGACCGCCCGCACGGCTTCTTCTGGCCCGTGAGAGCGGCTTATCGCGGCGTGTCTCCGATCGTGGCGGTCTACGCGACGATCGTCTACGCGATCGCGTTCCTCGGGCCGCTCGTGATCGCGCTCGCGGCGCTCTCGGGGTTCTGGGTAGAGTTCCTCTACGGCTCGCGTCCCGGGAGCGCGACCGAGTTCGGAGTCGCGGCGTTCCTCGCCTGCCTCGTCGGAGGCCCTGCGGCGGTGGTGGTCGTCGCCGAGGTCCGCGATTTCCTGGAAGCGCAGACGACGCGCTACGCGGTCACGGATCGCGGCCGCGCCTTCGTGAGTCGCCGGGACGGCGTCGTCTCCTTCGTGCTCCCCGCGCCCGAGCGCGTGAAGACGAGCGCTCGCGACGGGGACGAGCAGGGCGCGCTCGACTTCGGCCCCGTTCCGGTGAGACGGCACGACGCGACGCCCCGCACGCTCACTCGACCGATCGTCTTCCACGACGTGAGCGCGCCTCGCCTCGCGCTCGAGGCCGTGAGAACGGCCGCGGCGGCGGGAGAAGCGAGGGCCCCGGCCGCTCGAGGCGAGGCGTGAGCGCGGATCCGGACGACGTCCTCACCTCGGCCCTCGAGCCGGACGAGAAGATCGTGTGGGCCGACCGCCCGCACGGGTTCTTCGGCTACCTCGGAGCCGCGTCCGGGAGCCGCCACCCGCGGGGGCTGTTCTGGTCCGGATTCGGGTGCCTTTCTCTCGTGCTCCTCCTCTCGGCGCTCTTCAGCGCGAAGGTCATGGACGACGTCGGGCTCGTGGGAGGGACGGGGAGCCGGAGCGGTCTCGACCTGGACATCGCTGTCCTCGTGATCGCGGGCGCCTTCCTGGGAGTCCCGGCGGCCGCGTGGATCCTGACGTGCGTCCACGGGATCGTCTCGGCGCAGCGCACGCGTTACGCGGTGACCGACCGCGGGCGAGGGCTCGTCGTCTCCGGGGAAGAGGTCGCCTCGTTCGAGATCTCGGCCGACCTCGTGACGGCGACGGCTTCGGGGAAGCTCGAGCACGGCGACCTCGACCTGGGAGCGCTCGTCGTGACGCACCGGTCGGCCCGTCGCGAGAGCGACGAGGCGCCCGAGCCCTGCCGGGAGCGCGTGATCTTCCACGCCGTGAGCTACCCGCTCATCGCGAAGGAGTCCGTCCGCTCCGCCGCGAAGGCCCGGGAAAACGCGCCTCCCCCGGTCCTCAGGTTGAACCAAGGAAAGGACATCGGCTAAGGTACTCCCACCTCGGGGAGGCCGCGCCTCGCGGCCCGGGGAGCATGGCGAACGCTGCACCCTCCCCCTCGGCCGACGCCGCCCCCGCGAAAGCGGGGGAGGACGCCCCCGTTCCCTCGAAGGACGACGAGCTCCTCCGGCTCGTCTTCACCGACGACCTGACCGGTCTCTACAACCGCCGCTTCTTCTCGAAGTACCTGAAGCAGGACGCCGACTGGTCGGAGGGCGCGCCCTCGATCGCGCTCTGCATCATGGACCTCGACTACCTGAAAAGGATCAACGACAGCCTCGGCCACCTCGCGGGAGACCGCGTCCTCCGCCGGATCGGCGCGCTCATGCGAGAAGAGGCGGGCGAGGGGAACCTCCCGGTCCGCTACGCCG
>JACQDU010000020.1 GCA_016200955.1 bacterium | reverse complement strand
TCGCGGCATGCAAGAAGATCGCGGCCTCTGGGAAGCCCGAGGACAGGGCCGCTCTCGCCGAGTGGGAGCCGCGGGCCATCGCGCAGGTCTACTGGAAGGGAAAGAAGGCCGACGACTTCGCGGCGGCCGAGGCCGCTCACGACGAGCTCGACAAGAGATTCCCCGACTCCCGTGACACGAAGCAGATCCGCGAGGAGTGGGGCCGCGATCGCATGCGAGCGTTCGCGCTCGCGGTCAAGAAAGACGACCTCGAGCTCGCGGAGCGGCTCCAGCGGCAGATCGACGACGACCCGAAGTGGCGCGACTACTACGCCGTCTCGGAGACGAAGCAGGCGCTCGTCCTCAAGCGCTGGCGTCGCGCGAGCGCCGCGGGCGACTTCGAGGCCGCGGACGCCTTCGTGGCTTCCTTGCCCGACAACCCCCACAAGGACGACTGGAACGCTCTCGAGAAGGAGCTCTTCTCTCAGCTCGTCGAGCGATGGAAGGAAGCCGCTTCGCGAGGCGACTTCGCGGGCGCCGACTCGCTGTTCGACCGCGCGGTCGATGTCCAGCGGTCGAGGAACGTCCGGCTCGAGCTCCCGCCGTTCCGCGAATACCTCGAGGAACGCGTGAAGCGCCTCGAGGCATGGGCCGCGGAGCAGCTCATCTCGACGCTCGAGGCGAGCGCAGCCACCTCGGGGAAGGAGATCGTCCAGGGCCTCGCGCAGATCAAAGGCGGGAGGGAGTGGCGCGCGCGGTTCGCGGCCGGCGACGCCGCGGGCGCCGAGAAGGTCCTCGACGAGCTCGAGCGAGCGCGCAGGGTGGACGAGACCTGGCGCTGCCGCCAGTGCACGGAGCTCTGGCTGTCTCTCTTCTCGAAGGCGAGGGCCGCGGGCAACAAGCAGGAGGCGGCTAACCGTCTCACGCACGTCGTCGAGCTGTGGGGCGACATCGCTCCCGAGGCCGAGCTGAGGAAGGCGATGCTCGAACAGTGGACGCCGGCCGAGCTCGTCGCTCTCGGCGACTCCTACACGAAGCGCCGCCACGGGGACATCGCCTCGCGCTTCTACGCGGCGGCCAAGGCGAGCGGCGGCGCGCAGGCGAGCGGCCTCGACGAGAAGGAGGAGCGGGCGGCGTTCGTCTCGCTCCGTGCGCTCGCGGACCAGGCCATCCGGAACGTCGACTTCCGTGCCTTCGAGCGCGCGGAGAAGGACCTCCGCTCGATCGTCGCGGGGCGCGGCAAGGAGGAGATCCGGTTCGAGGCCCTCGCGATCCTCCTCGTGGTGCAGGCCGAGTACGGCCGGCACCTCCTCGAGAACGACATGTTCGATCGAGGCGAGCCCATGCTCCACGCGGCCATGCACGAGACGGCGCCCTTGCTGCTCGAGGCGAGGGCGAAGCGGCCGGGAGCCGACCCGTGGGCGAAGGTCTCTCCGGCCGTCGTCGAGCGGACCAAGAAGCGCCTCGACGCGCTCCTCGCGCTCGCGCGCTCGGGCGAGGTCGTCTTGCCCGAAGCGGAGCCGATCCAGGAGCGGCTCATCGAGCTGGCGCTCGAGCTCGCCGCGCCCCAGACCGCGGTCGACCGCCAGCAGATGGACTTCCACCGCGAGCGCGGGCTCGACATCCTGCGCCGGCTCCTGCGGCGGCAGCGCGGGACCGATGCATTCGAGCGCATCATCACGGGCCTCAAGGACGGAATCCGCCGCATGCACGAGCGGCACCAGGACGTGAGCGCGCTCAACGACCTCCTCGCGTTCTACGTGGCCGAGGTCGGCTCGCCCGGCGCCGAGGACCCGTTCCGGAAAGAGCTCAAGGAGATCCTCGAGAAGACGGCCGAGAGCTTCGCGCAGAGCTCGCCGATCACGCGCGTCTTCCTCCTCAGCCTCCTCGCCGACGTGCTGCCGGACGACCCCGCGGGCAAGACCGCTCGCGACGAGGCCATGGCGAAGGGCCTCGAGATCATCGCGAAGACGAAGGCCCAGCCGCTCAAGGCGCCGAGCCGGAAGCTCCCGTCCGGGCTCTCAGGCCTCTCCGTCCTCTGCGTCGAGAACCGGACGCAGTACCACCTCCTCGTCTTCCTCGACGGTCCCGAGCGGCTCTACGTGCGCATGAATCCGTTCCGGCGAGGAACGATCGTCGTGAAAGACGGGAAGTACGTGAACGCCGTCGTGGTCACGAAGGAGAGCATCGTCCCTTACAAGGGAGAGCTCAAGCTCGCGTCGGAGGCGCTTTGCTCCGGCTACTCGATCGTGCGCGTCGGGAAGGACGGAGAGCCCATGGGGACTCCGCCCGACGAGATCAGCATGGACCACGTGACGGGCGAGTGGTCTCTCCTGCGCACTCCTCCCGACGTCGAGGGCCTCGTCGTCGATCCGGCGAGCGGGCTCGTGCGGAAGAAGAGGTAGAAACCGGCCATGGCGGAATCGGACGAGAGAAGCGACGGTGAACCGCCCGAACGGTGGTGGTCTCCGGCTGCGGTCGCCCGGCTCGCGCGCCTCTCGAAGATCTGCCTTCTCGCGGCGCTCGCCTGCGCCGCCTCGTTCGGCCTCGCTCTCATCGTCCCGCAGGAGGGAAACACCTTCGGCCCGGATCTTCGGTGCCTGATACTGCTGATGGTGGGATTCGTCGGAACGCCCATATTCGTCGGGCTCGGGCTCGTGCTGCACCTCGTGGCCCACGTTCGAAGGAAGACTCGATAGGCGGCTCCCGCCGTGACGCTGCCGGTGCGCCGCCTCAGCTCCGGCCCAGGATCTCCCGGCCTTCGACGCCTCCTCCGCGAGGGAGAAACGCTCCTCGTGGCCCGGGACGATCGAGGCCCGGTGCTCGAGCGCGAGCCCCTCGCACTTCTCGAGAGCGCCGGCGATCGTCCTCGCGTGCTCGGGGAGCCGGGCGGCGACGAGCGGCGGGAGCACGGCCGCCGCGCATGCGCGCGTCACGTCTTGCGCGGGCTCCCGGAGATGTTCGAGCAAGTCGTCGGGGAAGGTCACGTCCGCCGTGCGGTTGCCGTAGGAGAGCAGGCCTCGCTCGCCGCTCGCGGGCCGGTCGTACCAGACCATGAACAGCGCCTCGACCGGAGGGATCGGATGCCGCGTGAGGAGACCCCTCGCCTGGGAGCGAGCACAGAGACGCCGGGTAGCGGCGCGCGAGCAGGAGGTGCGCCTCCTCGCGGAGCCACGCGTCCTCGGTGGGATCCGCGAGCGCGAGGAGGAGAAGGCCGTCCGCGTCCCGATTCGCGCTCGCTCCGAGCGGCTCGAGCGCCTCGCGCGCGTGCAGGCGCACGTGCCCGGGGCGCTCGCGGTCTCCCACGAGCTCGACGAGCGCGCGACCAAGGCGCTCTCCCTCCCTCGCCGGGAGGCCGTTCGCGATCACCTCGAGGAGCCCGCGAGCCCGGTAGACGCTCGCGTCGCGCTGGACGTCGAGGCTCATGTCGGGCCGCAAGGAGTCCACGCCCACGTAGTAAGCGTGAGCGAACAGCTCGGCCCACTCCCAGTGCGTCGCGGGATCGCCATCGCAGTCGTCGTCCTCGCGGCGCTCGGCCAGGCCCTTCTCCTCGTCGATCGCGTAGTCCTCCTCTCCGAGCGCCGCTCGCAGCTCGGGAGGGAGAGGGCGAGGCAACGAGACGAAGTAACGGCCGTAGCGCAGGGACATGGCGGGCGAGGAGCGGCGCGTGTCCGCGCGGGAATGCTACACGAAGGCCGCTCCGCCGGTCACGCGAGCGGGGCCGAGCCAGACCTTGTCCGCGGCGGTCGGTCCGTTCGAGGCGAGCCACACCGGGAGCCCGAGAGACGACGAGAGCCACTCGCGGTAGCTCCTCGCGCGCTCGCCCCTCTCGCGGGCGAGCGGGAGCGGGACGAAGGCGGGTTCGACCGACGAGAGCGCCCGCGCGAGCGCCTCCTGGCGCGCGAGGTTTCCGCTCGCGCCGAGCCGGATTCCCGAGATGGCGCCGGGCGAGTCAGGCGAGCTCTCGAACAGTCTCTCGTCGATCTCCCGCGCGCGATAGGACGCGCAGGCGCGCCACTCGCTCACGCGCTCGAGAGCGTCTTCATGCGTGAGCGCGAGACCGTCCACGCCCCCGTTCGCGGCGAGCGCGTAGCGCGCGAGGACGAGGTCCGGCCAACCCACGCGGAACGCTCCTTGCCACGTCCCGCTCGGGTTGTGCGGCTCGGCGAACGCGCTCGCGAGCTCGCTCGACTCGCTCGGAAAAGGCCCGGGGCCGTGGCGGGTCGCATACGTCCTCAGGACGCCGATCCGGTGGATCTCGCCCGAGAGGTCGTTCTCCGTGAGGAGCGCGAGCGCGTTCTCGGACGTGCAGGTGCTCCAGGTGGTGAAGGGATGGAAGCCGCGCCACTCGTCCAGAAGCGTGCCGTGAGCTCCCTCGAAGACGACGGTTCCCTCGCGCGCGAGCAAGGAGCCGATCTCCGGCTCCGGCGCGACGACGCGCGAGTGAATCTCGCGGACGGCGAGGGTCCATGCTCCGGCGATCTCGCGGTCCTCGAGGGCGCGCCGCTCGGGCGCCGCGAGAGGGTCTCCCGCGAGGTCGTCGAGGACGAGAGAGAGCTCGGCGAGCTTGCGCTCGCGCGTGCGCTCGAGCTTCGTCGCGAGAGCTCGCCGATCGCCGAGGTCTCCCGCGCGGACCGCGTCTTCGGGGAAGCCCAGCGAGTCGGAGACGGCCTCTCCCGTGCCGACGCCGCAGCTCCCGTGACGGCTCGCCCCGCGCGAGAGCTCCCGCAGCCTCGCTGCGGCCTGGTGGTAAGGCGTCACGACGAGCGCCCGCTCGCTCGCCCGCACGAGCGCGAGGGGATCGGGAACGCCCTTCGCCGCGAGGTGCCTCGCCTCGACGAGGAGAGCGGTCGGGTGGAGGACGAAGAAACGGCTCAGGAGCGTGCGCACTCCCGGGACGAAGCCTCCCGCCCCGATCTGGGAGAACGTGTGGTGCCTCCCGTCGGGCAAGACGACGTTGTGGCCCGCCTGCGCTCCTCCGTTGAAGCGGACGACCGCGCGCGCCTCGTGGCGGCGGACGAGGAAGTCCACGACCGTTCCCTTGCCCGCGTCGCCGAAGCCCAGGTCCACCAAGACGACGGCGCGCCTCACCCGCTAAGGCCTCTTGTGACCGCTCGGGCCATCTCCCGAAGGCAGGTCCGGCGGCCCGAGGCCCGGCTTCGGCGTGCCGTCTCGCCTGAGCGCCGCCGCGTAAGGCGTGAGCGCGCGGACGACCGCGCCCACGCGCCCGTTGGAAGCGCCCTTCTTTCTCAGGCGAGCCGCGAGCTCGTCCAGATCCTTCACGGCTCCCACCGAGATCTCGACGAGCCCGGCGGCGACGTCGCACGTCTCCTCCGCGTCGTCCATACAGATCACGTGGTCGCCGAGGAGGTCGCGCCAGGCTCGCTCGCACTGGGCGCGGCGCTTCTGGTCGGGGATCAGGAAGAAAGGCTCGTAGAGGCGCTCGACCTCGCGGACGATCTGCTTCATGGGGACGTCCGCGGCGAGGTCGTCTCCCACGAGGCTCCTCACCTGGGCGGCCGAGACCGAGGGGTACGGATTCTCGTCGCCCGTCATGAAAAGAAATCCGCGCTTCTTCCGCTTGTCGACGCAGTCGATCGCCGTGTGCCGCGCGAGGAAGTAGAGGCCGAGCTCGTAGGACTCCTTCCCTTGCCCGCCGCCGCCTCCTTCCAGGAACATGAGCGTGAGCCACTGGTCCATCTCCCGCTCCGCCGACTCGAACTGCCCGACCTGGAGGGGAGCCTTGTCGGAGTAAGCGTCTCCGATCGCGACGAACAGGACCTGCGGGTCCGGGACTCCTCCGTCCATGAGCGTCTTCATGAACGTCGGGAGCTCCTTCCGCGCGAGGAGGTCCGGGATCTTCCCCATGGAGCCCGTCACGTCGAGCGCGAAGGCGACGCTCACGGAGTTCGGGTGAGTCGGGCTGTCGCGGCTCTCGCGGAGCTTGACGCCGTGCGGGTTCATGAGGGGGTGGCAGGCCGTCTGCTTGAAGACTTGCTCGCGCGGGACGTGCTGGCGGCCCTGCGTGATCGCCTGGTGCGCCTCGTGGCTGTAGCTGCCGTAGCCCATGGTCCCTCCTCGTCTCGGCCCGTCGATCAGGCCCAGCCGGGCATCTTGAAGGCCTGGAACTTCGGCTCCCCGAACGCCGCGCGCGCGGCTGCGGCGACGCGCTCGAGGAGCTCCCAGGTGTCGTCGATCACGCTCCGGGGCTCGCTCGGGTCCGCGCACGTCGCGAGGAGGACTCCCAGAGGCTCGGGCACCGCGAGCGGGAGCGTCCCGCGCACGGGATCTCCTCCCATGACGTGGATCATGGAGCGCGCGCTCATGGCGATATCGCCGGCACGCGACGGCGGAGCGCCCGCCCAGAGCTCGTCCGTGTAGAAGGGCCGTGCGCGCGCGCTCAGGGCGGCGACGGGCTCGCGCGCATCGGCCCGCGCGGCGCTCGACCAGCCGCAGAGGACGATCCCGTGATCGCGCGGGTGGACGAGGACGTGCCGAGGCAAGACGGCCCCGTGAGCCCACCCGCTCGCGTGGACCCAGCCCAGGAGCTCGAGCACGCGCTTCCACATCCAGACGGCCGTGCGCGGGTCCACGCCATCGGGAAAGGCCGCGCGCACGTCCTCGAGCGTGTGCTGGAAGCCGCTCCTCCAGCGGAAGACGGAGGCTTTCCTCGCGAGGCCGTCCGCCCTCGCGAGAGGCCCGTGTCCGACTCTCTGGGGAAGGAGCCCCGAGAAGTAGTCCGAGCCCTTGGCCTCGCTCCGCGAGAGCGCCTCGAGCGCGCTCCACTCGCGGTCGAGGAGGTCCTGGTCCGCGAGAGCGCGCGCCACCTTGAGCACGACCATCTCCGTGAGGAGAGCGTCGCGCCGGGCGAGGAAGACGTCCGAGCCGTCGCCTTCTCCCAGCTTTCCCAGGAGCACGTAGAGGCGCCCCGCGACCCCGACTCGCGGGAGGCCGCGGTCGTTCCAGCGCTCGGCCGCGAGGTCGGGCACGTCCGCTCCGGGGCCGGGCGTGCTCTCCGGCATTCCCGAGAGCGTCGAGCCGCAGTAGGAGCACGCGACGAGGCCTCTCGCCTCGGGCGGAACGGGGGCCGCGCAGCTCGGGCACTTGAGGACCTCGATCGGCATGGCCCCAGGGTTACACCTGCGGCCGGTCGCCGCTAGGTCTCCTCCTCGCCGCCCTCTCGCCGGAAGCCGTACTTCTTGTAGTAGTGCCGGAACTGATCGTAGGTGAGCCCGAGGAGCTGGGCGGCTCGCTTCTGGTTCCACCGAGCGTCCCTGAGAGCCTGGTCGACGAGCCGCTTCTCGAGGGCGCTCACCTGCTCCTCGAAGGTCACGGCGGGCTTCTCTCCCGTGGTCACCTCGAGCGGCAGGTGAGCCACGTCCACCGTGTCCTCGGGGACGGAGTAGACGAGCCGCTCTGTGACGCTCTTGAGCTGACGCACGTTCCCCGGCCACGAATAAGCCTCGAGCGCCTTGAGCGCCGCGGGAGAGAACGTCTTCCGCGAGAGGTGAGGGACCTCGGCGACGACGGCTTGCATGAAGTGCTCGACGAGCACGGGCACGTCCTCGCGCCGCTCGCGCAAGGGAGGGATCACGAGCACGTCGAACGAGAGGCGGTCCACGAGGTCGGCGCGCATCTTTCCCTGGGAGACGAGGTCCTCGATCGGAGCGTTCGTCGCCGCCACGATCCTCGTGTCGACCTTCACGGGGTCGCCTCCTCCGAGGCGCTCGAACTCCTGGTACTCGACGACCCGGAGGACCTTCTCCTGGAACTCGGTCGGCATGTTCCCGATCTCGTCCAGGAAGAGAGTCCCGCCGTTCGCGCGCTCGAAGCGGCCGAGCTTGCGCGAGTCGGCTCCCGTGAAGGCGCCCTTCTCGTGGCCGAACAGCTCGCTCTCGAGGAGCGTGCCCGCGAACGCGGCGCAGTTCACCGCGAGGAAGGGCTTCTTCGCGCTGGGGCCCGCGTAGTGGATCGTCGCCGCGACGAGCTCCTTCCCCGTCCCGCGCTCGCCGCGGATGAGGACGGGGCGCGGGATCGCGGCGAGCTTCCGCGCGCGCTCGAGGACGCTGCGCAAGGCGTCGGACTTTCCTATGAGCCGGTACTTGTCGAGGACGATCGACTCGTAGCGATCGGCGCGCTCGCGCAGCTCGGCGAGCTCGGCTCGCAGGCGCTTGTTCTCCCGGACCGCCTTCACGAGCTCCTGCGTCTTCTCGAGGGAGAGCTCGAGGCGGTCCTCGATCTGCGTGTCCTTCTCGAGGAAGTCGGCGGCGCCCGCCTTCCACGCGGCGCGCACGCTCGCGCTCGTCCCCTTTCCCGAGAGGATCACCACGGGGAGGTCCGGGGCGAGCTTCCTCATCTCCTTGAGCACGGCGAGACCGTCCTGCTTTCCCGGCCCGAGGTCGAGGTCGAGGATCACGAGAGAGAACGCGTCCTTCTCCCTCGGGAGCCGCTTGAGCGCGCGCTCGCCGTCGGCTTCCTTGACCGCCTCGAAGCCGGCGCGGTCGAGGACGGTGCCGAGGTAGTCGCGCACCTCCGCCTGGTCGTCCACGACGAGGATCTTCTCCCGCACCGTGCCTCCTCCGGATGGGGACCGAGCTCAGCGAGCCAGCGGAAGCTCCATGACGTAGCGCGCCGATGCGGACGGGGAGCCCGCCTCGACGACGAGGCGCCCGCCCGACCGCGCGATCGCCGCGCGCGCGAGCGCGACGACGCCGTCCGCTCCTCGCGCGAGCGCCTTCCTGAGGTCGGCGGAGGGGCCCTCCACGTCGACGAGGTCCCGCGCGTGAGTGTCCGCGAGGGGCGGTCCGCCGCGCGAGATCGCGAGCCGCACGACTCCCTCGCCCGTCGCGACCGCGACCGAGATCCCGCCCTTCGCCGACACGAGCGCGGACTCGACGAGGTGGTCGAACGCGCGCGAGAGGAGGAGCGGGTCTCCGAGCACCGTGAGGCCGCCCGGCACCTTCACGTCGAAGGTGAGCCCGCGCGCCTTCGCGACGGGTCCGTAGAGGCGCTCGCCCGCGCCGACGATCCGGGCGATGTCGACGGCCACGCGGCTCGGAGGAGTCTGGGCGAGCCCCACGACCTCGACGGCCGTCCCCGCGAGGCGCGCAAGCCGGTCGCGGCTCACGGCGAGGGCGATCGCGGCAGCAGCCGAGACGAGGAAGTGGTCCTCTCCCGCCGCGACCTCGCGGCCGCCGGGAGTGTCCACGTAGAGCGCTCCTAGGAGCCGCTCCTGGAACCTCACAGGGACGGCCATGGCGCGCGACTCGCCGGCGGGACCGGCGGGCTCGCCGTTCACCGCGGCCTTGAGGACGTCGTTGTCGGTGAGAGGCGCTTCCTTCACGTCGTCTCTCCCGATCGCGCACGCGCATCCGAGCGCGCCTCCGTCGGGATCTCTCAGGAACAGGAGGGCTCTCCCCGCGAGCGCCCCGTCCAGCACGGCTCGCAGGGCGGGCGAGAGGTGGGACCGGAGGTCGCCCGGCGCCGCGAGCGAGTCGTTGACCTGCTGGAGCGCCCAGAGGAACCTCGCGTCGACCCTCGCGAAGCCCGAGCTCTTCCCGGCCTTGCTGCTCGCGTGCTTGCTCGCGTGGGAGCTCCCGCCCTGGTCGGACTGGCCGATCAGGTCCGAGAGGTGCACGCTCGCCGAGTCGGTGCGGAAGACGAGGAGAGACCGCCCGATCTTGACGCGGTCGCCCGAGCGGAGCGGGACCTGATGGACCCGCTCGCCGTTCACGTAAGTGCCGTTCGTCGACTCCAGGTCCTCGAGAACGCAGCGCTCTCCCTCGAGGATCGTGATGCGAGCGTGCGTCGTCGAGACCTTCTTGTCTCCGAGGAGGATCAGGTCGCAAGAGGGCCCTCGCCCGATCGTGCGCGCGCCCGCCCCGTCGAGGGAGAGGAACAAGCCCGCGTCCTTGCCTTTGATGATCACGAGCTCGGCCGGCATGGCTCACAGTAAAGAGAATGGCCCCGCCGTGCGCCAGTCCATCTTGCTCGAGAGGCGTCAGGACGTGGCTTCGCTCGCTCCGCCGGGCTTCGGCGCCTTCGCGTCGCCTTCGCTCCGCCACACGACGAACATGACCAGCTCCCCGAGCCTGTTGAACATCGCGGGAGCCCGGAAGCCGTCGTCGGTGAGCGGGGGCTGGGAAGCCGCCGGGTCGTAGACGGGCTCACCCGGGAGGAGCCCCTGGAAGACGGGAAGCGTGAAGAGCACGAAGGCCGGCCGCCAGCCGATCTTGACGCTGTGCGTCGCCTCGCCGTCGCCGTAGTAGAAGCCGTGGGTGCCGCCGAGAAGGGCGAGGTGCGGGGGAAACTCGACTTCCGGGCGCGCGCCCCGGAAGCTGCGGAGCATGTCCTGCGCCGCCGGGGGCAGCTTCCCCGCGAGCCGCGGCTTCGCCTCGGGCTCGGGCACGGAAGGCGGAGAGCGCACGCTAACCCCCGATCAGGACCGTGAAGCACCCGAGGATGATCGCTCCACCGTGCGCGCACGAGTCGCCCATCCGCGCGGCGGGCATGCTCCCGATCAGCACCGTGCCCGAGCCCTTCACGATCGTGTCCGGGGGGCCGACGCACGTGCACATGTCCCCCGCCCGCGCCGCCGGCAGCTTTCCTATGAGCACCTTGGGAGCACCGGGAGGCAGGATGGGGCCTCCGACATGGGGAACGATCCCCGTGACCATCGGGCACACGTGCATGTCCGAGACTCTTGCTGCGGGCTGCCCCATCGACGCCTCCCCATTCGAACTCGGGCCGCGCGGCCGGGTGCCCCGCGGTCACCGTGTCTTGTGCGCGCGTTTCTCGTCCCGCGCGCGACGAGCCGCGTCGGCCCTCTCACGCGCTTCCCGCTGGCGGGCTTCACGCGGGCTCTCCTTCGTCGCCGTGGCCTTGGCTGCTTTGGGCGCCACCTGCTGCGTGCTCTCGTCGGCCTTCCAGGCGATGAAGAAGAGCGCCACGTCCAGCTTGTTGAGGTGATCCGGGACCTTGAAGCCCGTCTCGGTGAGCTCGGGCTGCGCGTGGAGGCGCTGGGCCTTGAGCCCGCCTCGTTTCGCGTCGGGCGGGCCGTCAGGGTAGAGAGGCAGCACGAAGAGCACGAAAGCCGGAGCGAAGCCGAGCACGATCTCGCGCCCTGGCCTGTCGCTCCCCATCGTGAAGCCGTGAGTCCCGTCGAGCGCGTGCAGGTAACCGGGGAGGTCGACGTCCGGTCGCGCGCGGTAGTAGTTCCTGAGGAGCATCTGCGCGTCGGCGGGGAGCCTTCCCACGGGCTTGTGGGCGGCGTCGAGCCCGGAGGGCTCCTGGGAAAAATCCGCTCGCCCGCCCTCCCCCGTGCGCCGGCGGATCCCGAGGCCGAGTCCGCCGGGCTTCGTCGCGGGAGGGGGCGTCTCGGTGTCCGCGGTCACCGCGGCCGTTGCCTCGGGAGCCGGCTCCGCGCTTTCGCGCGAGCGCGGCTTGAGCCCGAGGCTTCGACGGACGGCATCGGCATCTTCGGGATCCGCCACCTAATCGCTCCCGTTGCGCCCTCTCCGCGAGCCCGCTCTCAATTGATCATCACCGGGGTGCCCGTGATGGTATTCGCGACGTCCGCGGAGAACTCCGCGATCTTGCCGTGGCACGTGAGCTTGGCCGTCGCCGTGAAGGCTCCAGTCGTGCCGGCCTGGATCTGGGTCGCCTGCCCAGATTGCTCGTTCAGGTCCTTGCCCGCGAGGATGTCGATGCCGTCGCCGGCGGTCATCGAAATCCCCTTGCTGACGCTGATGATCTGGTCCTTCTGGACGGTGATGTCCATCTCGCCGTCGACGTTCATCTTCGTGTCCTTGCGCGAGTGAGTCTCGAGCGTCTCGCAGCAGATCTTGACCTTCTTCTCCGCGATGAGCTCGATGTCGCCGTCGGACGAGGTGATGACGACCTTCTTCTTGTCGCAGAAGATCTCGATCCGGTGGCTCCCGGTCTTGTCGGTGATCGTGACCTTCTCCTTGCCGTCCTTGTCGTCGAAGACGAGCAGGTTCCCCGAGCGCGAGCGGATGAAGCGGAGGTCGTTCTTCCCGTCCTCGTTGAAGTCGCGGCCGCCGCAGCTATAGGCTCCGTGGTCGTACTCGGTGCCGGCGAAGGTCGAGGTGACGTCGTCGGCCTTGGGCGGCTTGTCCATGCCGTTGTAGAGCGAGCCGACGATGTAAGGGAAGCGGACGTCTCCGTGCTCGAAGCCGACGAGGACCTCGTCCTCGAGCTCCGGGATCCACCAGTAGCCGCGCTCTTTCCCGCCCATGGGGTAGCAGATCCGCGCCCACCAGGACTCGACGGTGTCGTCGAGCCAGGGGAACTTCACCTTGACGCGCCCGAGCTTGTCCGGGTCCTTGTTGTTCGTGACGATCCCGACGACGAGCCCGTAGATCTTGCTCGCCTGGGCCTCTCGGTCCCTGCCCTGGGAGAGAATGTCGACTATGGAGTCCATCGGGCGCGCCCTCCGTAAGATGCCTGGGTTGGCGGGGATTCGAGCGAGATGTTAGCACGCACGAGAGGGCGTTTCCGGGAGGGGGGACGCCGATGGATCGGTCTTTTTCTACTAACCACCGAAGTCTTCTCAGTCACGGCGAGAAGAAACTGCCGACGACGCTTGCCTTCCCGCGGCGAGAAGAGCATCACGGCCTGCCACGCGGCAAGGCTTGGCGTTTGGTTCGGGCGGAGCCGAGGCGAGGTGATTTGCACCGCGGCTCGCTACCGCTCGCCTGGGTGGCTTCACTTGCCAGCGGGCACTGGTCACTTGTCACTTGTCATTGACCCGTGTTCGTTGGGGCGTCAAGTCGCGCGCTAAAGGCATGTCCGTGAGGGTCTAGCGCGCGCGAGCGAGCCCATGGCCGATCGCCATCGAGCTCGCCTTGCGCAAAATCGTGCCGAGACGCGTCTCGGACGCGTTCTGCGGATGCAAAACCGCGCCAGGATCGGGCAAAAATACGCGTCGCGCTCGCGAAACTGCGCACCGACGCTTCTCGAGCGAGCTCGGCGACCGCCGTGGCCGTTTCCGGCGCGTCCTGGACGCGCTTGCGCAAACGCAAAGTCGTTCCCGACGAGTCTCGGAGCGACACGGAAGATGCCGAGAGCTCCGGGAACGCGTCTCGGCGCGGTTTTGCAGCCCTTCGACGCGCCGGACCAGGGTGAAAATGCCGCTCGGGGCCCTCAGGTCGCGGGTTTCTCGCCACTTGCGCTCGATCCGCCGCCGAAGATCTTCCGCATGAAGCCCTTCGCCTTGAGCTTCCGCTGGGCGGCCGTGAGCTCCTTCTCGAGGTCCTGCTCGAGGAGACGCGCCGCGACGTAGCGCTCGCGCTGGTTCTTGGCGAGGCACTTCATGCAGACCGCCGCGATCGACCTCGGGACCTCGGGGTTCAGGTCCGTGATCTCGGGGGGCGGCTCCGTGCAGACTCGCTTGATGATCTCCTTCGGGTCCTTGCCGGGAAAAGGCGATTGCCCGGTGAGCCAGAAGTAGAAAGTCGCTCCCAGGGAGTAGATGTCGCTCGTGGAGTTGCCC
>JACQDU010000328.1 GCA_016200955.1 bacterium | reverse complement strand
GCACCGTCGGCGCGGAGGCCCGGTCGGGAGCCGGCTCGGCGGCGTCGGGGAGGTCGATCTCCTCCTCGAGCATGGTCCTCCCCGGGTCGGGGACCACCTCGCCGTCCAGGTGAGTGCGTGAGCCCTGGAAGGCCTGCGGGGTCACGCCGGACGTGCTCGAGTCTCCGGGCTCGTGCGCCGCTCGAGTGGGGCGCACGATCGCGGGATCCGACTCCGGCGGCTTCGCGATCGGCTCCGGCACCTCGAAGTCGAGGTCGAGGATCGTGTTCCCGGGGACGTTGGCCGCGACGTGAGGCGCGAGCTTCGACCGGACGGCCGACGTCGTGCCCGGGTCCTTGCGGCCGATCCCCGACCCCGTCCCGGGGTCCTTGCGCGCGGTCGCGGAGGTCGTGCCGGGGTCCTTGCGCGTGATCGAGCTCGGAGGAGGCTCGAACTCTAGCTCGTCCATCGAGGCCGTGGGACTCCGGCGAACCGGAGGAGCCGGAAGCGGCCGGCTCGGCAGAGGCGGAGGAGGCGCGGGGCGAGGAGCCGGGCTCGGCGGCGCCGGGACGGACGGAGCTCCCGTTGTCGTCGCCTCGGCCCGCGCTCGCGCGACGCGCTCGAGCTCGTCTCCCAGCTCGGGCGTGAGCACTCCTCCCTCGACCAGGAGGCCGCTGAAGGAACGCGAAGGGTCCGACCGCCTTCTCTGAACATAGGGAAGGAGGGCCTCGCGCGTCAGCAGGCCTCGCCGCATGACCTCGAGGCCGAGCTCACGATCGACGACGTTCTGATCGACCATCAGGTGTCCCGACCGACCCCGCGTCCGGCAACGAAGAATCTAGTCGGGCGGCGAGTGGTGCGCAACGCGTCCTCCCGTTGCGCGGCGACATGACCTCCTTCTCCTTCCCTCGACTTTCATGACCGTGGTATGAAGATCCGGGGCCAGTTTCCGAGGAGGAAGCCCGTGATCCCTCCGGAGTCTCTCGACGGACGCGTGGCGATCGTGACGGGAAGCTCGCGCGGAATCGGGAAGGCGATCGCCATCGCTCTCGCGAAGCGCGGCGTGCGGCTCGTCGTGGCTGCGAAGACGGAAGCGCCCGACCCACGGCTACCGGGGACGATCCACGACACGGTGCGCGAGATCGAGGCCGTCGGAGGAAGCGCGCTCGCCTTCCCGTGCGACGTGCGCGACGAGGCGCGGATCGAGGCGCTCGCGAAGGCGGCGCTCGACCGCTTCGGGCGGATCGACATCCTGATCAACAACGCGGGCGCGCTCTGGTGGAAGCCGGTGCTCGAGACGCCCGCGAAGCGCTTCGATCTCGTCATGGGAGTCAACGTGCGAGCGTCCTTCCTGCTCGCGCGGGCGTGCTTGCCCTCCATGATCGAGCGGAAGTGGGGGCACATCGTGAACATGTGTCCCCCGATCGACCTCCGGCCCGTCCCGGGGAGGGTCGCTTATTTCGTGAGCAAGTACGGCATGACCCTCCCCTCGCACGGGCTCGCCGAGGAGGTCAAGGAGCACAACATCGCCGTGAACGCGCTCTGGCCCGTGACGATGGTCGAGAGCCAGGCGACGATCGCTTACTCCCTCGGAGGCCGCGAGCAGTGGAGGATGGCGGACATCGTCGTGGACGCGACGCTCGCGATCCTCGAGAAGTCTCCCTTTCTCCGCACGGGGAAGGCCCTCCTCGACGAGGAAGTGCTCCGGGAGGAGGGGATCACGGACTTCTCGAGGTACGCGTGCGTTCCCGGGACGGAACCGAAGCCGATCCTCTGGGAGGCCGCGCCCGATCTGGGCGGAAAGCCATCGTGAACGGCCCCCCCGTCCCCGAGGTCTCCGCTCCGGGAAGGGAGCTCGCGCGCTCGCTCCTCGCGAGGTGTGAAAAGAAGCAAGACTTCCTGAGAGACGAGCTGCGCGCTCTCGTCGAGATCGAGTCCCCGTCGGGCGACGAAGCCGGGCTCGCTCTCGCGCGCGCTCGCGTGAGGGAGCGTCTCTCGGCGATCGGGATCGCGAGCGAAGTCGAGGCCGCTTCGGGAGCGCTCGTCTTCCGTGCGCCCCTCGGAGCGACCGCGGGGGCGAGGCCGGTGCTCGCGATCGCTCACCTCGACACGGTGTGGCCGCGGGGAACGCTCGCCCGGAGGGGCTTCCGGATCGAGGGAGACCGCGCCTTCGGTCCCGGGAGCTTCGACACGAAGGCGGGCGTGGTCCTCCTCCTCGCGGCGCTCGAAGCTCTCGCGGAAGAAGGCCCGAGAGGACCGCGGCCGATCGTGGGCTTCCTGTCGGTGGACGAGGAGACGGGCTCGTCCCGCTCGCGCGAGCGCGTGCGGGAGCTCGCGAGAGCCGCGCAAGCCGCGCTCATCCTCGAGCCCGCGCTCGGGCCCGAGGGAGCGCTCAAGACCGCGAGGACGCGCGCTCTCACCCCGGGAGAAGCCGAGCGCGTCGATGCCTCTCTGCGTGGCCTCGCCCCGGCGCTCGAGGGGACGAGCCTCCGGGTCGAGGGAGCCTTCGACCGGCCGCCTCTCGTGCGGACGGAAGCCGTCGCGGCGTGCTTCGAGCTCGCGCGGGGGATCGCGCGCGACCTCGGCTTCTCTCTCTCAGAAGGGACCGTGGGCGGAGGCTCGGACGGGTGTCACACGGCTCCTCACGTGGCGACGCTCGATGGACTGGGAGCCGTGGGCGCCGGAGCTCACGCCGAGGAGGAGCACGTCGTTCTCTCGTGGCTGCCGAGGCGGGCCGCACTCCTCGCGTCTCTCCTGATATCCTTTCCGTAGTCTTCCAGGGAGAAAGGCCCCATGGCGATCTCGAGCCGCGTCGCAAAGACGATGGAGCGGGCGTCGTGGATACGGCGCATGTTCGAGGAAGGCGTCGAGCTCAGGAAGATCCACGGAGCCGACGCGGTCCTCGACTTCGCGCTCGGCAACCCCGACCTCGAGCCGCCGCCCGAGTTCCGCGCGGCGCTCGCCGACCTCGCCCGCGACGAGAGCCTCGGGACTCATCGCTACATGGCGAACGCCGGCCTCATGGAGACGAGAGAGGCGGTCGCCGCGATGGTCGCGCGCGAGCAGCGCGTCGCTCCTCGGCCCGAGGGCGTGATCATGACGACGGGCGCGGCCGGGGCGCTCAACGTGGTGATGAAGTCTCTCCTCGACGCGGGGAGCGAGGTCGTCGCGCGATCGGGCCGAGGACGCGGATCGTCCTCGTGAACTCGCCCAACAACCCGACGGGGCGCGTCTACCCGAGGAGCGAGATCGAGGCGCTCGGCAAGCTGATCGACTCGCGCGCTCCGCAGGCGACGCTCGTGGCGGACGAGCCTTACCGGAAGCTCGTCTTCGACGGCGTGAGCGTCCCGAGCATCCTCGAGGCGACGGTGCGGAGCGTCGTCGCCTCGAGCTTCTCGAAGGACCTCGGGATCGCGGGAGAGCGGATCGGCTTCCTGGCCGTCCACCCGGAGCACCCGGACCGTGCCGCGCTCCTCGCGGCGGCGACCTTCTCCATGAGGACGCTCGGCTTCGTGAACGCGCCGGCGCTCCAGCAGAGGCTCGTCGCGCGGCTCACGGGAGCGCGCGTCGACGTGGAGCAGTACCGCGTGCGCCGCGACCTCGCGCTCGCGGGCCTCGCGCGGGCGGGCTACGAATGCGTGAAGCCCGAGGGCGGCATGTTCGTCTTCCCCGCCTCTCCCACGAGAGACTACGTGGAGTTCGCGCGGCGCCTCGCGCGGACGCAGAGGATCCTGGTCGTTCCCGGGAGCGGGTTCGGGGCTCCCGGGTTCTTCCGTGTCTCCCTGGCCGTCCCCGCGAGCACGATCGAGCGCTCGTTCGCCGGCTTCGAGAAGGCCAGGACCGCGTGAGCGCGCGCGTCCGGTGACGGAGTCCGGGCGAGAGCCGCGTCGGATCAAGGCGAGCGTCGAGGTCGACGTGCGCTTCCACGAGGTCGATGCGCAGGGCGTCGTCTGGCACGGGAACTACTTCCATTACCTCGACCTCGCGCGGGCGGCCCTGCTCCGGGCAGGCGGGCTCGGGACGAGCGAGCTCCTGCGCGCGGGTTTCGACCTCCCCGTCGTGGACTGCGAGGTTCGTTACCGCGCTCCTCTGCGGCTCGAGGAGCGGGCGCGTGTCGAGACCGAGCTCGTCTGGCACGGCTCGCCCGAGCTGGAGCTCGAGTATCGAGTCGTGCGCTCGAGGGATGGTGTTCTCGCCGCCGAGGGGCGCACGCGCCATCGCGTCGTCGATGCGAGCGGTGCTCCCCTGAGCGTGCTCCCGGGGATCATGCGCGCGTGGGAGGAGAGGAACGGTCTCCGCTGAGCGTTCCTCGAGAGAGGAGAGGAGCGGGGGATAGGCTCGGGGGTTGGTGCGCGGATCGGGAGAGCGCGCGGTGCTCAGGGGAATGAAAACGTCGCACGCACGAGCTCGAAACGCGCGGATCTGGAGAGCGCGGGTGCTCAGGGGAATGGAACGTCGCACGCACGAGCTCGAAACGCGCCGCCCGGTCCATCCCTCCTCTTCCTGCTCCAAACCGCAGAGCCCCCATCGCCAATCCGGGGGGTGTCGGGTTCGGGATACCGGACCTATACATGTGCCCCGGTCCGTTCCACCTGAGACGCTGTGCTCTCCGCCACACCCGCGCATGTCGGTGCCTACGCAGGTGGATATCCCCCGGATTTGCTGGCTCGACCCAGCCCGCCCACTTCACCCGACCCGGGAGATCGAGAAGACCGTCTCGGCCCGTGCTCCCTGTGCCACGGGCAAGCGGCTTCAATGACTCATGCGGGGCCTACTCGGCAGTGGCCTCGCGGTAACGCTCGATCTGTTCCTTCCAGCGCTCCGGGACCTTCGTGTTCCGGGCCTTCTGGGCGTCTTCGTGGAGCTTCGCGGGGAGATCACCCCAGCGATTCGCATCCGTCGCTCGAGGGTCGTTCGAGCCGCGCTGATCGGGAGGAAGCTTCGCTTCCTGATCGCGCTGCTGCTTCTTCTTGTTCTCCTGGTCCTGCGGGTTCTTCTTCTGCTGTTGCGGGTTCGTGTGCTTGAGCTTCTCTTGCTCCTTCTTCTCCCGCTCCTGGCGCTCGCGGTCCTTCTTTTCCTTCTCCTCCCGCTGCTTCTTCTGCTCGGGAGTCTCGTTCTGCTGCTGCTGCTTCTGCTGCTGTTGCTGCTGTTGCTGCTGTTGCTGTTGCTGCTGTTGCTGCTGCATGTCCTCGATCTTCTTGATGAGGTCGTCGAGCGCGGTCCGGGCCTTGCCCTCGAACTTCATGGCCTCGACGATCTTCTTCTGGTCCTCCTGTGTGAACTCGCCCGCATCGGTGTCGTTCAGGCGAGCTTCGGCCTCTTTCATCAAGTCGAGGATCTTGCCGAGAGGGTTCTCACCCATTCCGTCCGGGCCGCCATCTTCGCCCTTCTCGTCGCCCTGGCCCTGGCCTTCGCCCGGCTTCTCGCCGCCCTTCTTCTGCTTCTCCTCGGCCTTCTTCCACTCCTTCTCTTTCTTCTTCTTGTCGTCCTCGTCTCCGCCGCGCGCGGCGCGCGGAGAGAAGGCGACGAGCGCCGAGAGAGCGATCACGAAACCGAGCGAACGCTTCATGGTCATCCCTACTTTCCGTTCCCGTCGTTGCCGTCGGGCTTGGCGCCCTTGCCCTTCTCGCCGCCATTGTCATCGCCGCCGCCCTCGCCCCCGCCGTCACCGCCGCCGTCTTTCTTGGCGTCGCCCCCGTTCTTCATCTTCTGGAGCGTGCTGTCCATCTTCTCGAGGACGTCGCGGATGTTGCTCTGGGAGTTCGTGAGTCGCTCGAGCAGCTTGCGCTGGAGCGAGTTCGGCTTCCCTCCGGCGATCGTCATGGCGTCGTAGAGGTCCTTGGTGCGGGTGT
>JACQDU010000318.1 GCA_016200955.1 bacterium | reverse complement strand
TCGCGGCGAGCTTCTGGTAGCGGCGGACTCCCCGCACGACGCAGTGGTCCACGTCGCGCTCGAGCCGGGCCTCGAACAGCTTCGAGTCCTCGGGAGCGTCGCGTTTCGCGGGCGGCTTCGAGAGGGCAGCCTTGATCTCCTTCTTCTTCGCGTCCGAGGCGATCTCGAGCGCCGCTTTCCCGACCTCGTCCGCGCGCTCCTTGAATCCGTGCGAGGCGTAGTCGCGCGCGATCCAGAAGAGCCCGAGCGCGGCGAGATCGTCCACCGCCGAGCGCGCCTTCACGTAGTCCTTGTCGAGCGGGCTCTCGCCCCGGAGCGCGGCCGGGAGGAGGAAGGGAACCGCGACCGCTGCGAGCACGACTGCCGCCCACGAAGAGTGCCGCTTCATGCGACTCTCCCTCTCCCCGAGAACCCTTTCCCAGAGATGACACGACGCGACTCCCGTCGAAGGTCCAGGAGCGCAGGAAGTTTACGCGCCGGTGACACGCCGAGATGCACGAGAGAACCCGGGAAAAAGCCGCCGGGCGGCTCTCGAAGACTTCCCCGAGAAAAAACCACGTCTTAGAGCGGGGGCAGGAGGCCAGTAGAATCTCCTCGTGACTCTCGACGAGATCCTGAGGGAGCTCCAGTCCACGCACGACGAGGCGACGATCGACTTCGCCGCGGACGCTCTCTCCCAGCTCGAGATCGCGACGGAGCAGCTCGGGCACCTGCTCCGGCACCGTTACCTCTCGGTCCGCCGAGCGGCCGTGCTCGCGCTCGGGAAGAGACGTGCGTCGGCCGAGCGGCAGGCTCTCGAGGAGAAGCTCGGCGACACGAACGGCCTCCTCAGGAGAGACGCGGCCCGCGCGCTCGGGCTCCTGGGAGACCGTGCCGCCGTGCCGGCGCTCGAGGCGGCGGTCCGCGATCCGAAGTCCTTCGTGAGGTCCGCGGCGGCCGAGGCCCTCGCACGGATCGGGAGCCGCTCCGCGCTCGAGACGCTCGACGCCCGCTCGAAGGAGGAGCGCGACGGAAGCGCGAGGCGCTCGATCGTCCTAGCGATCGGCTCCATGGCGCGAGACCCCGTGCTCTCGCTCTCCGTCCTCGCGGTCCTCGCCTCGCACGCGGCGCGCGAGGACGACCCGCCGCTCCGCGAGAAAGCGCTCGGCCTCGCGCTCGCGATCGCGCGCGGGAGGAGGAAGGACGAGCTCGTCGAGGCCCTGCGCCACGTTCCGGCCTCGGGGCGCACGACGCTCGCGAACGCGCTCGCGGACCACGCGCGCGAGCTCGACCCGAACCTCGCAGGCCTCGTGGACGAGCTCCGCGCCGAGCCTCCCGACACCGCGACGCTCTCGCAGTACGGGAGCGACCTCACCGCGCGAGCGCGCCGCCCGCAGGCGGGCAAGACCTACGGCCGCGAGCGCGAGATCGAGCTCGTGCGCGCGCGCCTCCAGGCGGAGGGGCCGCGCTCCGTCGTCCTGGTCGGGCCCTCGGGCGCGGGGAAGAGCGCCGTGATCCAGGAAGTCGCCCGGCGCCTCGCCTCCGAGCCGCGCGTCGTGCCGACCTTCGTCCACGAGGTCACGACCGGCGACATCCTCTCGGGCACCTCTTACCTGGGAGAGTGGCAGACTCGCTTGAACAAGCTCGTCGCGGCGCTCCGCTCGCCGGCGCGCGTCGTGTGGTACTCGCCCGACGTGAACCGCTTGCTCGACGCGGGGCGCGCGCGGAACTCCGACCAGAACTTCGCGAGCATGCTCGCGCCTTACCTCGAGCGAGGCGAGCTCGCGATCCTCGGAGAGTCCACGCCCGAGGCGCTCCGGGGAGGGATCGAGCGCGAGCCTCCTTTCAGGAAGCTCTTCTCGGTCATCCCGATCGACGCCATGACGCCGGAGGCGACGCTCGAGGTGCTCTCGAGCGTGGCGCGAGACCTCGCGCTCGAAACGCGCGAGCGGCGCGGGATCGAGCTCGAGGTCCTCCCCGCCGCGCTCGCTCTCTCGGAAGAGCTGGGCGCGGCTTTCTTCCCCGGGCAGGCTCGTCCGGGCTGCGGGCTCAGGCTCCTGCGCGAGACGGTGCAGGCGGCCATCGAGACGGCTTCGCTCCCCGGTGAGTCGAAGCGAGCCGTCGTCACGGCTCCTCTCGTGACGAAGACGCTCGCTTCTCTCACGGGGATCCCCGAGCTCCTCATGAACGATGAGCTCCCTCTGGATCTCGGAGAGGTCAGGCGCTTCTTCTCCGAGCGAGTCCTCGGGCAGCCCGACGCGGTCTCGGTCGTGACGGATCTGATCACTCTCGTGAAGGCCGGCCTCTCGGATCCCTGGAAGCCGCTCGGCGTCTTCTTCTTCGTCGGGCCCACGGGAGTCGTGAAGACGGAGATGGCGAAGGCGCTCGCGGAGTTCCTCTACGGGAGCCCGGAGCGCCTCGTCCGGCTCGACATGGCGGACTACAAGGACCCGCTCGCGTTCCGGCGCCTCACGGGAGACCCGAACGCGCTCGAGCCCGCGGCGCGCTCGGGCGCGCTCACGGCCCCGGTGCACGAGAAGCCGTTCTCGGTCGTCCTCCTCGACGAGATCGAGAAGGCTCACTCGAACGTCTTCGACCTCCTGCTGCCTCTCATGGACGACGGGCGCCTGTCCGACGACCAGGGGCGCGTGACGGACTTCCGCCGGACGATCGTGATCATGACGTCGAACGTCGCGTCCGACATGAAGGAGGACCTGCGCCTCGGCTTCTCCTACGGACGACCCGACACGCGCGAGAAGGTCGAGCGCGTCATGGAGGAGCACTTCCGGCCCGAGTGGCTGAACCGCCTCGACCGGACGGTGATCTTCCAGCCCCTCACGCTCGAGGTCATGCGGAAGATCGCGCGGCGCGAGGTCGGGCACGTCCTCGCGCGGCGCGGGATCTCGCGGCGGAACGTCGTCGTGGACGTGGACGACTCGGTCACCGGGCTCTTGCTGAGAGAAGGCTTCAGCGAGAGGTACGGCGCGCGCCCTCTCAAGAGGCGCGTCGAGCAGCTCGTCTTGCAGCCGCTCGCGCGAGCGCTCGTCTCGCTCAAGGGAGAGGGGCCCGAGATCGTGCGCCTCCGGGCGCGCGGCGAGCACGTGATCGCCGAGAGGATCGGCCGCGCCGTCCCCGCTCTCGAGGAGGAGGAGCCTCGCGCGCCCGCTCCCGTGCGCGACCCGCGCGACTCGACGCGGCGTCTCTCGGTGGACGAGCTCGGGAAGCGCGCGGCCGATCTCTCCACGAGGATCGAGTCGCTCGAGAACCACCTCGAGAGCCTCGGCCTGCGCCGGAGGAAGGAAGCGCTCCTCACGTCCTCGCACGAGGTCACGTTCTGGGACGACCCGCTCCGCGCGAGGAGCGTCCTCGCCGAGATCGCGGCGCTCGAGAAGGCGCTCGACGCGCCCTCGCGCCTGCGGAAGCGGTTCGGAGACCTCGAAGACCAGCTCGCGCGAGCGGGCCGCGAGGGAGCGCGCGACCCGCGCCTCCTCGCGCGAGCGGCCGAGCGCTGGGACGACCTCGCGCGCGACGTCGAGTTCTCGGACTACGCCGCTCGCTGCCGCGAGGACCGCGACCGCGGCGACGCGTTCCTGATCCTGCGCCACGTGGGCGAGTCGCGCGGCGACAGCGACCTCATCTTCCGCATGGCGTCCATGTATCTCCGGTGGGCTCACAAGAAGGGCCTAGCGGCGGTGCCGGTCCTCGAGAGCCTCGGGCCCGACGAGCGCGTGCGCGAGTGCTCTCTCAGGATCGAGGGCGTCTGCGCGTTCGGGCTCCTCCGAGGAGAAGAAGGCCTCCACCAGTGGATCGACCGCCGCGGCCTCGCGCGC
>JACQDU010000317.1 GCA_016200955.1 bacterium | reverse complement strand
GCACGTGGAAGAAGGCGTCGTCCGGCCGCGCCGGCCGCCCGAGCCAGAGCGGCCGCCTGAGCCCGCCCGGCCCCGGCGCGGGTCGCGTGAGCGCGAGCCACTCCTTGAAGACTTCGTGACCGAGAGCGACGTCGACCTCGATGTCGCCCTCGCGCATGTCGGCGGTGGCCTTGGAGACGGTCACCTTCTGGTGCCAGCAGTGCATGCCCGAGATCGGATCGGGCTGCACGGGGAAGGTGATGTTCTGGTGGACTCCCGACTCCTGCCACCAGACGCGGCTCGAGTCCGCGTCGGAGCTCGGGAACGCCTGCGCGCCCTCGAGGCGCGTCATGCGGAGCTTGCTCCCGTTCTTCTCGATGCGGACCTTCGCGGCGGCCCAGCGATTCGTGTCGCCCTCGTCTTCCTTCCTCCAGCGCCCGAAGTGATGCGAGCAGGCGACGATCCCCGGCCTGATCCCTTCCGTGACCCAAGCGCGCAGCACGAAGCGCCCGATCCGCGTGCGGACCTGGCAGAGGTCGCCGGTCGCGATCCCGAGGCGCTCCGCGTGGCTCGGGTGGATCCAGAGCGGATTCTGGTGCGCGATCTCGTTCAACCACTTCGAGTTTCCCGTGCGCGTGTGGACGAGCACGGGGAGCCGGAAGGTCGGGACGAGGACGACCTCTCCCTTCGCGGCGTCGAGCTTCGTGCGAGCAACGTGGCTCTCGACGGCGTCGGGGAAGGCGTGCTCCTTCCAGCCCCAGTCGGCCAGCGTCGAAGAGAAAATTTCGAGCTTCTTCGAGGGAGAAGCGAAGCCGGCGCGGCGGACGCCGTCCACGACGACGCCGCCTTCCGACACGGCGGCCTCGTGGAGGAGATAGCGGCTCTTGTTCTCGTCGAGCCCGAACACGCCGTACTTGCGCATGTACTGGAGCGAGTTCAGGCCCTGCTTGGCGGCGGTCTCCTTGAGGCCGGGAACTCCATCTTCGAAGAGGCGCAGATAATAGTCGTCGGCCGTGATCTTCTCGCCCGGCTTCCCGGGCTTCTCGAAGAACTTCCTCACGCCGAGCGAGCCGTCTGGGTCGATCCGCCAGGAGAGATCGAAGAAGAGCTCGACCTCCTCCCAGACCTCGCCCGGGTTCACGCCGCGAGTGTCCTTGGGCCTCGGCTTCCCGAGCCGCTCGAGGGCCGCCAGGAGCACGGGCTGGCGAAGACCGATCCAGCGGCCCGCGTGGGTCTCCTGGCTCTGGTTGTCGTGACGCTCGCTCCCGAGCCCCACGGGCAGGACGTAATCGGCCCACTGCGCCGTCTCGTTCCAGACGGGCGTGAGCGCGGCGTGGAGGCCGATCTTCTTCTCGTCAGAGAGCGCTTCGATCCACGATCCTCCGTCGGGATTCGTCCAGACCGGGTTATAACAGCGCGTGAAGTAGACCTCGACCTTTCCCCGACCTTCCTTCAGGAGATGCGGCAGGAGGAAGCTCATCTCGAAGTGACTGAAGGGGTATTCGCGAGGGAAGAGAAGCTCGCTCCATGCCTTCTGTTTCGGCGGAGGGCTCGGCACCGGCGGCGCGACCTTGTCCCACGGAGCGGGCGAGACTCCTCCCGGCGTCCCGACGCTTCCCGTGAGGACGTTCAGGAAGAAGAGCGCGCGCGCGACCTGCCAGCCGCCCAGGTTCCCGGAGGCCGCCGAACGCCAGATGTGCGACGAGAAGCGAGAGCCGGCGATCCCGATCTTCCGCGCGACCTCCGCGATCTTCCTGGGCTCGACGCCCGACTCCTTCTCGGCGCGCTCGAGCGGGTAGAGGCGCATGTAACGGTCCGAGAGGCGCTCGAGGAAGTCGTCGAACGTGCCGCCCGGGCTCCCGCCGAGGGCGACGAGCGTCTCCTCCCAGTTCGTCCACCGGCGCAGGAACTCGCGGTCGTAGAGCCTCTCCTTCAGGATGACGGCGGCCATGGCGAGGAGGACCGTCGTCTCGGACCCGGGCCACGTCGAGAGCCAGTGGTCTCCCATGCTCGCGGTGTTCGAGAGCCTCACGTCGATCACCGCGACCTCGGCGCCCGCTTCCTTCCCGTCGATGATCCGCTGGGCGTGCGGGTTGAAGTAGTGCCCGCTCTCGAGGTGAGCCGACACGAGCAGGATGAAGCGCGAATTCGCGTAATCGGGCGAGGGGCGGTCGTATCCCGACCAGAGAGCGTACCCAAGGCGAGCCGAGCTCGAGCAGACGTTCGTGTGGGAGTTGTGCCCGTCGACTCCCCAGGCTTGCAGGAAGCGGAACATGAAGCCGTCCTCGCCCGGACGGCCCACGTGATACATGACGGTGTCGCGCCGGTTCGCTAAGAGCTCTCGCCGGATCCGCCCGCCGATGTCGTCGAGCGCTTCATCCCACGAGACGCGGCGCCACTTGCCGCAGCCTCGCGGGCCGTCTCGCTTGAGCGGGTAGAGGATCCTCTCGGGATCCTGGATCTGGTTGAGAGTCGCGGGGCCCTTCGCGCACGTGCGACCGCGGGAGCCCGGGTGCACCGGGTTCCCCTCGAAGCGCTGGACCTGGAGCGTTTGCTTGTCGATGTAAGCGAGGAGGCCGCACGCGGCCTCGCAGTTGAAGCAGAGCGTCGGCACGAGGAGGTAGTGCTTCTCGACCTTCCGCGGCCAGGCTCGCTGGTCGTACTCGACCCAGTCGTCCCACTTCTCGACCGGGGGAGCCGAGAGGAGCGGGAGAGGCGTGCCCTTGCTTTCGTGCACGGAGCTCATGAGAGGGGAGGCTCCTGGCCCGCCAGGACGTAAGCGTGCTCCCACGCTCCGAGCCCCACGAGAGTGAAGGCCCCCGCGAGCGCGGCGAGAGGGAGGGCCGCCGAAGCTCCCTGCGGCATCGCCGCGGCGACTGCGAAGTGCCCGGCGAGGAGCGCGGCCGCGCCCACGCGCGCGAGCACCGCCACGAGGAACAGGTCGCGGAAGCGCCCGCGCGTGACCGCGCGCGCCGCCGCTCGCGCGTCCTCCGGGCCCACGTGCGAGAGGAGGTCTCCCGCGATCGCGAGCGAGTCGAGGACGATCGCTCCCAGGAGGAAGGAGGCGAGGGTCGACTCGAGCCTCGCGAGCCCTCCCGCCGAGAGCGCGGGAGCCAGGACGATGAGCGCCGCCGACCCGGCCGCGAAGGCCTGGACGACCAGGTGCGGGAGGAGGAGCGGGCTCTGCCAGAACGCTCTCCCGCGCGCTTGCCCGAGGAGGAACGCCGTGTATCCCGACGCCGCGATCCCCGACGCGATCGCGAGCGCTCCCAGGAGCCGCGCCTCTCCCGCGCTCGTCCCGGCGGACCGGAAGAGCGCGAGCGCCGCCCAGACGAGCGCGACCGCCACCGCGGCGAGGATGCAGAACGTCCCTCGCACGAGCCACGAGCCCCACTGAGGCCGCGTGAGGATCAGGAGGAACCGATCCGGGCGCCTGAGGTCCCCGACGAGGAAGCCCGTCGTGACTCCCAGGAAGACGAGCGCGACTATCGCCGGCAGCGCCGCCGGCGCGCGGTCCGCGAGGAGCCACGACCCCGCCGGCCCGCTCCCGAGCGGTGCTCCCGGGAGCCTTCCCGCGAGGAGCGCGAGGAGCCCCGCGACCATGAGCGTCCCGGCGCCCACGCCCTTCGCGAGGAGGTAAGCGGAGATCTTCCACCCCCACGGTGCTCCTTCTCGCGGGACGTCGTAGGCCACGACGGCGGCCGCCGCGCGGCCACCGGGCGCGGCGCGCGCGCCGTCCGCCTGCGGGAGCACGCGGCCCCGGCCCCACATGCCCTCGACCGGCCGGAAGGCGGCGTCCGGTCGGAGCACGCTCTCGTCGGCTCCCTTGTAGAAGACCTTCGGTCGCGTGCCGAGCTCGGGCTTCCTCACGCTCACGCCTTGCCGCGAGACGATCTGCGAGATCTTCGAGAGCGGATCGTCGAGGTCGCCGACCACGAGAGCCGTCTCGGGGCATGCGGTCACGCACGCGGGCTCGAGCCCGACCTCGATCCGGTGAGCGCAGAAGTTGCACTTCGCCGCCGTGCTCGAGCGCGGGTCCATGTAGATCGCGTCGTAGGGGCAGGCCTGGATGCAGCTCTTGCAGCCTATGCAGACCTCGGGGTCGAAGTCGACGATCCCGTCCTTGCGGCGGAACATGGCGGCGGTCGGGCAGATCTGGACGCACGGCGCGTCCTCGCACTGGTTGCACCGCAGGACGGCGAAATGCCGCCTCACGTCGGGGAAGACGCCCTTCTCGACCTGCTTCACCCAGGTGCGGAAGCTCCCGAGCGGGACGTCGTTCTCGGACTTGCAGGCCACCGAGCAGGCGTGGCACCCGATGCAGCGGTCCTGGTCGATGACCTTCCCCCAGCGCACGCGCTCCCCCTGAGCGGGGGGATTCTACGGGAGGAAGCCCGAGGCGACGAGAGCCAATGGAGACCTTTCCAAATCGCTCGCTCTCATTTAGCCTCTTGCGGCGAGGAGGAGAGATGCGCTCACGCACTTCGCTCATCTGGCCGTGCTTGTTGCTCGCGGGGTGCTCGGCATCGCCGCCGGCCGCTCAGGGGCCTTCGGTGCAGGCGCCCCAGGCGTCGACGTCGGGAGTCTCGGGGCCGAGCGCTTCCGGGCCGAGCGCGACGCCGCCTTCCGCCTCGGGCCCGACGGCACCGAGCGCGCCCTCGACTCCGAGCGCGCCCTCGACTCCGAGCGCGCCCTCGACTCCGAGCGCGCCCTCGACTCCGAGCGCGCCCTCGACTCCGAGCGCGCCCTCGACTCCGAGCACGCCTTCCTCTCCGAGCACGCCCTCGACTCCCGGCAAGCCTTCGACTCCCAGCACGCCGAGCGGCCCGAGCGTGACGTACGGCTGCCCGAACTGCGGGCTCACGTCGAGCACGCAGGGAAAGTGCCCGAAGTGCGGCACGGCGATGACCCCCCGATGAGCGCACGGACGATGCGGCGCGCCGCCCGCGCGCTCGCGACGATCGTCGTGACGGCCCTCGGTCTCGCGGGATGCCAGGGGCCTTCGCTCTCGGGACCGTCGCTCTCGGGACCGTCGCTCTCGGGGCCGTCCGTCTCGG
>JACQDU010000319.1 GCA_016200955.1 bacterium | reverse complement strand
GAGGCGGCTCCCCCAGCCGAAGCTCTCGAGGACGCCGATCCAGCGGTCGGCCCACCACGTCTCGCCGAACTTCCCGCGGCGGCTCTTCGGCTTGATCCCGTTCAGGACCTCCTTCGGGCGGCTGAAGATCCCCGAGCCGCTCATGGGTCGATCGCCCCGTCCCTCGTCCTTGTTCTTCATGGGTTACGGGTTCTCCTCAGTCTGAACGGCGTCTTCCCTGAGAGTCATGATCTCGGCGAGCTGCGAGTCCGAGAGCTCGGTGATCCAGCCCTCGCCCGCGCCGACGATCCCCTTCGCGAGGGACTTCTTCGCCTCGATCATGTCGTCGAGGCGCTCCTCGAGCGTGCCCTGGCAGACGAGCTTGTGGACCATGACGGCCCTCGTCTGGCCGATCCGGAACGCGCGGTCCGTCGCCTGGTCCTCGACGGCCGGGTTCCACCAGCGGTCGAAGTGGAAGACGTGGCACGCTCGCGTGAGGTTCAGACCCGTGCCGCCCGCCTTGAGCGAGAGGACGAAGACGCGCGGGCCGCCCTCCTGGGAGAACAGGCGGATCATCTCCTCGCGGCGCGTGCGCGGGACCCCGCCGTGGAGGAAGAGCGGTTCCTCTCCCATCTCGTTCTTCAGGTGTCTCACGAGGAGATCGCCCATTTCCTTGAACTGCGTGAAGACGAGCGCCTTGTCCTTGGTCGCGTAGACCTCTTCCAGGAGCTCCGTCAGTCGCTCGAGCTTCCCGGAGCGCCCGCCGAGCGCGCTCGCGTCCTTCAGGAAGTGAGCCGGGTGGTTGCAGACCTGCTTCAGCCGCGTGAGCGCGCCGAGGACGGCGCCCGAGCGGTCGATCCCGGCCTTGCGCTTCTTCACGTCGGCGAGCGAGGCGTCGACGACGGCCTTGTAGAGCGTCGCCTGCTCCGGCGTGAGCATGCAGTAAGCCTTGTTCTCGACCTTCTCCGGGAGGTCCGGCGCGACCTTCGGGTCCGTCTTCTCGCGGCGCAGGAAGAACGGCCGGAGGAGACGGCGAAGCTTCGTGCGAGCGGCCTCGTCGCGCAGGCGCTCGATCGGGATCGCGAAGCGGCGGCGGAACTCGTGCTGCGTGCCCAGGAGACCGGGGTTCAGGATCTCCATGATCGAGTGGAGGTCCGCGAGGCGGTTCTCGACGGGAGTCCCGGTGAGCGCGATCCTCCGGGCGGCGTCGAAGCTCCTCACGGCGCGCGTCTGCTTCGTCTCCGGGTTCTTGAGATTCTGCGCCTCGTCGATCACGAGAGCGCTCCAGGTGATCCCGCGGAGCATGGGCTGGTCGCGGAGAGCGAGCCCGTAGCTCGTGAGGACGAGGTCGTGCTTCTTCGCGAACTTCTCGAACGACTTCCCCTTCTCGCGCTCGATGCCGTGGTGGAGGAGGACCTTCAAGGCCGGCGTGAAGCGCTTCGCCTCGCGCCGCCAGTTCCCGAGGACCGACGTCGGGCAGAGGAGGAGGGTCGGGCCGTCGAGCTCGCCTTTCTCCCGCGCCTTCTCGAGGTAGGCGAGGACCTGGATCGTCTTCCCGAGGCCCATGTCGTCCGCGAGGAGAGCGCCCATGCCGTGCCCGCAGATCGTCTCGAGCCACGCGAGGCCGAGCGCCTGGTAAGGCCTGAGCCTCCCCTTGAAGCCATCCGAGGGGTCGGACGGCTTCGGCTCCGAGCGGAGCGCCTTCAGGAGGTCGAAGAAGCGGCCCTTCGGGAGCTTCCTGTCATCGAGCCCGACGACCGGGAGGCCGAGCACCTCCTCCGAGGCGCCGAGAGCGGACTCGACGGCGTCGGCGGCGGAGACGACCGGGCCCTTCGTCGTGAAGAGCTTCATCGCGGCGTCGAGGTCTTCTCTCCTGAGCTCGACCCACTCTCCTCGCACCTTCACGAGAGGGACCTTGAGCGCGGCGAGCGCCTCGAGCTCGCGGCGGTCGAGCGCGTTCTCTCCCAGGACGACGTCCCACGAGAACTCGAGGAGGGCCTCGGAGTCCACGAAGCTCTTTCCGTCCGCGGTCGTCACGCCGCCCTCGACCTTCAGGCGGGCGGCGAGGCGGCGAGCGCCCTTCTCCTTCGACCACCAGGACGGCACGATCACGCCGAGCCCGGCCTCCTCGAAGGCGCCCGCGCCGTCTCGCAGGAAGCCGTAGGCCTCGTCCGTCGAGAGGAGCGCGCGCTCGGGAAGCTGCGTGTGGAGGCTCGGCTCGAGCGGCGGGAAGAGCCGCGCCGCGCGCCCGAGGTCGGCGAGGAAGCGCTCGTGCGGGTTCTGGAGGTCGCGCCCGAGGAAGCTCGCCGCCGCGCCTCCCGCGCGCCAGACCTCGGCGGCCGGGACGAGAGCGCTCGGGTCGTCGCGCGCTTGCAGGAGGAACGAGAGCGTCCACTGGGGCGCGGCGCCGAGGCCGAGCCTCTCGAGCGCCTGCTCCTTCGCGAGCTTCGCTTCCTTCTCGACGTCGGCCTCGTCCCACGAGTCGCGCTCGGGGCCCTTCTCCTTGGCCTCCTTCGCGGCCGCCTGCGCGATCACGGGAGGCTCGAGGCGGAAGCACGTCCTGAAGGCTCCCTCGGCGACGACCGCCGCTTGCTTCCACGCGCCGAGAGCGACCGAGAGCCGCTGGACGACGGCCGTGTCCGGGAGCGCCGTGTCGTCTCCCTGCGCGAGCGCCTCGAGGAGCGCGTCGCCCGAGGACGGCTCCAGAGGCGCCCCGTCCACCTTCCCGAGCGGGAGCTTCCCGCGCCTCGGAGCCGTCGCCGCGAGGAGAGCGCGCGCCGTCGCGTCGGTGATCTCGTCCAGGATCTCGCGCTGGACCGCTCGCGCCGATCGGGGCGGCGCGACCTCGGGCCCGGGCGTCGCCATCACCTGCAAGGAGGGCGGCATCGCGTGGAGGAGCGTCTGGAGCGCTCTCCGGTCGAGGTCGCTCGCGAAGAAGGGCCTCCAGCGAGGGCGGCCCTCCTCGAGCGACGGGATGACTCTCCCGCGCGCCAGAAGGCCCAGCACGAAGAGCGCGATCTCTCGGAAGAAGGCCGTGTCTCCCGCGAGCGCCTCGCGGCCTCCCTCCAGCTCGAGGAGCGCCGCGAGCGCCCTCGGCGCGGGCACGAATAGCCCCGTGAGCTCGGCCGGCTCGAGCGCGGCCGCGTCCTCGCCCGCGCGCGGCACGAGGAGCGCGACCTTCTGCGGCCTCCCGGCGGAGCGCAAGGAAGCGGGGACGTCGTCCGGCGTGCCGGCCTCGCGCCAGACGATGACCCCCGGCTCGTGGTCCGGCCGTCTCGGGAACCAGGAAATGTGGAAACCGCGTGCGACGGTGACGTTCAAATCAACTCTCTGGACTCGCGTTGCCGTGCCCGGCCAGCGTGCGGCGCGCGCCCGCCTCGCGTCCCTCGGGACGGGGGCGGGCAGACGCTGCGTCCGTCCGCGCCGAGCACCGAAACTTGTTCGCCGGAGCGAATGGTGGTGAGGCCCGGAGGCGCAAGCCTCCGATGATGCTGTTCGAGGCGCCGCCCTTCCGGCGCGCCTCGCTGCTTACGGGCCCTATGGTGGCGACTGGCCTCCCCGAGAGTCAAGCCCCAAGCGGTCGACCGTGATTTTTGACATGGAATTCACTGGGGCCTCCGGCCCGGATGAATTGTTCACCATCGCATTCGCCTTCGGCGAATGCTGTATCCACGGGAAACGACCGCAGGGGGAGTCCTCCTGCCTCGATCGAGGACGCGTGCCTTCGGGCGCTCTCCCTAGGCGAAGGCGTCAGTCGCTCATCACGTGCCGCGGGCCGTTCGGATAGAAGCGGCTCGCGTACTGGAGGAACTTCCGCTCGCGGCGCGAGAGGGCGCCCAGGCCCTCGCGCGAGATCTTCTCGAGGAGCTGCTCCACCTTCGCGCGAGCCTCGAGCTCCTCCTCGAGGACGCGGATCTCGCGCCGCACGCGCACGCGCGCGACGCCGCGGGCGACGGCGCTGTCGAACGCGAACATGCACGTCCCCGCGAGGAGCCCGAGGAGGTGCGGCACCGACGCCGTCCCTCTCGCGAGGCTCTCGTAGAGCCGGTCGTTGCACTCCTCCCCCGTGAGCCGCTTGAGGAGGTCCTCGAGGCGGTTCGCCTGCTCCTGGTCGAGGTAGACGACCGTCGAGAAGAGGACCGTCGTGCCGACGAGGAAGAACCCGGGAGCCGGGATCAACCCGAGCGTGCGCCGGCCCGGCTCGAGGAGCACGTAAGCGCAGAGGAGCGCTCCTCCGGCCGCGAGGCCTCCCATGAAGTAAGGCGGAGCCGGCTGCGGCACGTGCCCGAGCAGCACGAGGTATCCCGCCGCCGTGGCCGCCGCGCTCCCGAGGTAGAGGAGCGTGAAATGCGCCGCTCCGAGCGCGTTCTCGACCGCCGCTCCGAGCCAGAAGAGGAGCGTTACCGAGAGCGCGAGCTCGAGCGGGTGCGTGTGGAGGAACGTGTAGGTCACGAGCTGCCAGGGAGCCGCCCCGCTCGCCGTGCTCGAGGAGACGGCGAACAGGTCGAGGATCGCTTGCCCGGCGCCGCGCTCGCCGTCCGTCGTCACGAAGAGGCCGAGGAAGCCCGCGCAGTGGATCGCGAACAGGACCTGGTAGGCGTGGAGGACGCCCGCGCCTCGGCTCTTCTGTCGCGAGCGGCGGGCCTCGGTGTCTTCGAACATCGCTCCCTGCCCGATCGAGGGACTTTACCACAAGCTCGGGGTGGGGCGCTCGTCACGCTCCTTGCCCGTGCCCGTGCCCTCGAAGAACCGGGCAGGGGCGGGGTGAGAACGCAGCCGCCGCGAGCTCAGCGGTCTCAGCTGACTCTCTCGATGATCGTGGCCGTTCCTTGCCCGAAGCCTATGCACATCGTGACGAGCCCGTACCTGAGCTTCTGCCTCTCGAGCTCGTTCACGAGAGACGTGACGAGCCGCGCTCCCGTGCACCCGAGCGGGTGGCCGAGCGCGACGGCGCCTCCGTTCACGTTGATCTTCCTCGCGTCCACCGAGAGCTCCTTCTTCCAGGCGAGCACGACGGAGGAGAAGGCCTCGTTGATCTCGACGAGGTCGATGTCCGAGAGCTGGAGCTTCGCCTTCTCGAGGACCTTCCGGGTCGCGGGGATCGGGCCCGTGAGCATGATCGTCGGGTCCACGCCCACCTGCGCGTGAGCGACGAAGCGCGCGCGCGGCCGCAGGCCGAGCTGCTTCGCCTTCTCCCGGGTCCCGATCAGGACGGCGGCGGCGCCGTCGGTGATCTGCGACGACGAGCCCGCGGTGATGACGCCGTCCGGCTTGAAGACGGGCTTGAGCGTCCTCATCTTCTCGAGGTTCGCGTCGGGGCGCGGGCCCTCGTCGTCGGTCGCGGTCCTCGTGACGTTCCCCTCGGCATCGAGGATCGGCACGGGCACGATCTCGTTCTTGAAGCGGCCCTCCTTCATGGCGTGCACGGCCTTCCTGTGAGACTCGAAGGAGAACTCGTCGATCTCCGCCCGCGTGATCCCGTAACGCTCGGCCACGAGCTCGGCGGAGAGGCCCTGGGAGATGATCTCGTGCCGCTCGGTGACGGTCGGGTTGAACGAGCCCACGTCCGAGCCCATGGGAGTGCGGCTCATGGACTCCATGCCGCACCCGACCGCGAGGTCGGCCTGGCCCGACATGACCTCGAGCGCCGCGAACCAGACGGCCTGCTGTCCCGAGCCGCAGAGGCGGTTGAGCGAGACTCCCGGGACCTCATGCGGCCAGCCCGCGGCGAGCACGGCCTGGCGGATCACGTTCACGCCCTGCTCGCCGGTCTGCGTGACGCAGCCTCCGACCACGTCCTCGACCTGCCGCGCGTCGAGCTTGGTGCGCTTCTCGAGCGCCCGGAGGCACTCGGCGAGGAGCTGGTCTCCGCGGACGCTCGAGAGCTGCCCGCCGTTCTTGCCCATGGGAGTCCTGACCGCATCGAGGACGAACGCATCAGCCATGTCGTGGCCCTTTCCTTCTTGCCGTGAGTGTAAGCGAGAAAATCATGGCGCGCTCTCCGGCGCGGCGATCGCGCGGCGCGCGCGCAGGTGTTCGATCTCGTCGCGAGAGAGCCCGAAGCGGGAGAGGACCTCGCGCGTGTCCTCGCCCGCCCGCGCCGGCGCCCGAGTCGGGGGAGCGCTCGCGCCCTGGAGCGAGAACGGCGGCGCCACGCGAGCCGGGCGGCCGTCTTCTCCCATGACCACGAGCCCGAGAGCCTCGACCTGCGGGTCGCGCGCGGCCTCCTCCGGCCGGAGCACGCCCGAGACGCAGCACTCCGAGCCCTCGAGGAGCCGCCACTCGTCGAAGGTGCGCGTGAGGAAGAGCGCCTCGACCTCGGGCACGAGGCTCGGGTCGTGGGCGCGAGAGAGCCACTCCTCGCGGCTCACGATCTCGCAGAAGACCTCCCAGAACTTGGGCTCGAGCGCCGCGAGCGCGACGCGACGCCCGTCTCGCGTCGCGTAGAGTCGGTAGCACGGCACCTTCCCCGAGAGCGTCTCGGCCGCGAGCGCCGTCTCGCCGCGCGCGGGCGGCACGATCCGGAACGGCTGGAGCGAGAACGCGGCCTGGAGGAGCGGCGCGGACACGTGCGGCGCCTCTCCCGTCCGCTCGCGCGCGAGGAGCGAGAGGAGGACGCCGGCGAACGCCGCGAGCGCTCCTCCCATGTCGGCGACCTGGACGCTCGGGACGGCCTCGTCGAGCGCTCCCGCGAAGCTCTCGTAGTTGAGGTCGTGGCCCGCGCGGTCCCGGTAAGGCCCTCTCTCGCCGAAGCCGGTGATCGAGACGTAGACGAGCCTCGGGTTCCTCGCGCGGCACGCCGCCTCGCCGGCTCCGAGCCGCTCGAGGACTCCCGGGCGGAAGCCGTCGAGGAGCACGTCCGCTCGCTCGACCAGGCGCAGGAGGACCGAGATCCCCTCCGCTCTCTTGAGGTCGATCGCGACGCTCTTCTTCCCCGCGTTGATCGACCGGAAACCGACGCCGATCTGGCTTCCTTCCTGTGAGACGAAAGGAGGAAGGAAGCGCACGGGGTCTCCCTTTTCTTCCTCGATCTTCACGACCTCGGCTCCCTGGTCCGCGAGGAGCATGCCGCAGTAAGGACCGGGCAAGTTCCGCGTGAGGTCGAGCACGAGCATTCCCGAGAGCGGGCCCTTCATGTCGCTCTCCGGAACATCCAGGCGCCGTCCCGTTCCTCGCGCGCGACGCTCCCCTGCTGCTCGAGGATGTCGAGGTGCCCGTGGACCTCGCGCGCCGCGAGGACGACGGCCTCCGAGCGGAGCCCGCGCCAGATCTCGCGAGCGAGCGAGACGACCGTCGCTTCCTTTCTCTCGGCGAGAAGCGCCAGGATCCCGCGCGCGCGCTCCTCGTGATGGGAGCGGATCTCGTCGAGGCGCGCGTGGAGCCCGCGGAACGGCGCTCCGTGCCCGGGCAAGACGAGCACGTCCCGCGGGAGCGAGCGGAGCCGCTCGAGCGACGCGAGCGAGTCTCCGAGGCCCGTCGTCCGGCCGCGGTAAGGCGGGATGTAGACCGTCGGGTTCGGCGTCACGCGCTCGAGCACGCAGTCCGCGGCGAAGAGGGCGTTCGCGTCCTCGTCGTGGAGCACGATCTGGCCCTCGCTGTGGCCGGGGACGTGGATGGCTCGCAGCCGGATCCCCGGGATCGCGAGGAGCTCGCCGTCCTTGACCGGCGTGAGCCGCTCGCGCGGAGTCGTGCCGCCGTAGACGGCGTAGCCCTCGTAGTTCCGGGCGAGGCCGGCGACGTCTTCGTGGGAGAGGCCCCAGAGCCGCGCGACCTCGCGGTAGCGCGCGGCGCGCCTCCGGATCTCTCCCGGGACGTCGAGCGTCTGCGCGAGGTCGTCCTCGTGCACCCACGCGCGAGCTCGGCTCCGCTCGACGAGAGACGAGAGGAAGCCTCCGTGGTCCACGTGGTGGTGCGTGACGACCGCGTCCGCCACGTCCTCGAGCCGGAGCGAGAGACGGTCGAGCCCCGCGCCGAGCCGCTCGAGCGCCTCGTCCGTGCGCGGCCCCACGTCCACGAGGAGCGGCCTCTCGGCGAGGACGACGTGCACGTTCACCGGGACGGAGAAGAACGCGAGCGGGATCGTGATCCGCGCGACGCGCTCGTTCACGCGCTCGAAGCCGACGTCGCGCTCTCGCGTCCTCTCGCCTTGCACTCACTTCCCCTTGAAGACGGGCGCGCGCTTCTCGAAGAAGGCCTGCATCCCCTCGAGGGCGTCCTCCGTCGCGACGATCCGCGAGAGCCCCGATCGCTCGGACGCGAGGCCCATGGCGTGCCCGAACCGGATCCCGGTGAAGACCGCCTCGATCGCCGCCCGGAGCGCGAGGGGCGGCCGCTTCGCGAGCTCCTCCGCCAGCTCGAGCGCGTCCTCGAGCGCGCCGCCCGCTCGCCGCGCGACGCGCGTGGCGAGGCCGATCCTCGCCGCCTCGTCGGCTCCGACACGGCGGCCGAACGCGATCATGTCGAGCGCCCGCGCGACGCCGACGATGCGCGGGAGGCGCTGCGTCCCTCCTCCGGCGGGGAAGATCCCGACGTTCGTCTCGGTGAGACCGATCTCGGCGCGCGGGTCGAGGACGCGGAAGTGGCACGCGAGGGCGAGCTCGCAGCCTCCTCCGAAGGCGAAGCCGTTCACGGCGGCGATCGCGGGCTTCCCGGCCTCGAGCCGGTCGAGCACCTCGTGGAAGCGCTCGAGCCCGGCCTCGATCGTCTCGCCCGACTCTCCCGGCTTCACGTCGCCGCGGAAGGCGGAGGCCAGATCCGCTCCTCCCGAGAAGGCGCGGTCGCCCGCTCCGGTGACGACGATCGCGCGGACGGCATCGTCCTGCGAGAGCTCCTCGGTGGCGCGGGCGAGCTCCTCCATCGTCCGCGCGCGGAGCGCGTTCACCTTCGGGCGGTCGATCGTGACGACGCCCGCGGCTCCCTGGCGGGTCACGCGGATGTCCTCGTAGGCCACGGGGCTCTCTCCCGGAAAAAGCTTAGCATGCTAAGAGATTTCTTTCGAGGAGAAGACGAGCGGCCGTCGAGCCTGGATCCGAGACCGCGTTCGAACCGACGGGAAGCTGGACGCGCGCCAAGTGAAAGGATTCGGCCTGCTAGCGCCAATGCCAGGAGGATAGCGCACAAGTCATCGCGCCGATGAGACATACGCCCGGGCGCCTTGCGGCGCCCGGGCGTTGTTGTCGGTAGGGCCTGCCTCACTCGTGTTGTCCAGACGCGAAGAGGAAGCCCGACGCGAACAGT
>JACQDU010000327.1 GCA_016200955.1 bacterium | reverse complement strand
GGGTTGCCACTCCTTCGAGCTGCCGCCGTTCTACGAGCAAGCGATCGACGAAGGCCAGAGCATGCGCGAGGGCGAGCGCGAGGTCACCTGGGACGAGGACGTGGGCCTCCGCCCGATCTTCGACGTGCGCCGCGACGAGAAGGACGACCGGACCGAGGTCCACTGGCTCTTCCCGCTCGGCCTCTACGAGAGGAAGGGCGAGGACCGCCGCGTCCACTTCTACCCGTTCTACCTGCGCGACGTGCGCGTGGACCCGGACGGCTTCAAGCACGACACGACGATCTTCTTCCCGCCCGGTCTCTTCACGGGGACTCACCCCGTGCACGGCGACTTCGCTTACCTGTTCCCGTTCGGCGGGACCATGTACGGCCTCTTCGGGAAGGACGAGATCCTGGGAGTCCTCTTCCCGCTCTTCGCTCGCACGAAGGACCGGGGAGTCGAGACGAACCACGTGCTCTTCCCTCTCATCGCCTGGTGGTCCGGCGGCGACGAGAAGGCGACGCAGTCGGGCTTCCGCTTCCTCCCCTTCTACGGACATCAAGAGAAGACGGACGACCAGGGCACGCTGATCTTCGACCGCCACACGATCCTCTGGCCGTTCGTGAGCTGGGTCCACGAGGCGAAGAACTCGAGGAACCCGTTCGACTCGGTCTTCATCTTCCCATTCTGGGGGAAGACGCGCTCCGACTGGCGCGACGAGGACACGGTCCTCTGGCCGCTCTTCCGCTACATGCACGACAAGAAGTCGCACTACGAGGAGTGGCGGGCGCCCTTCCCGTTCTTCTTCTACGGGCAAGACGACGGCGCCGAGGGAGCGCAGGCGCACTCGCGCTTCGACCTCTGGCCGCTCTTCGGCGTGCGGAAGCGCGGCGACAGCTACTTCCGCCAGTTCGTCCTCTGGCCCTTCGAGCGCTACGAGCGCCAGGAGACGGAGGAGTACACCGACCGCCGCTTCTGGTTCGCGCCGTTCGTCTACACCAAGCTCCGCGAGGGAAAGGACGAGACCCAGCCCTGGTCGGAGCGGAAGACGCGCCTCTGGCCGTTCGTCCGTTACGAGAGGAAGAAGGAAGGCGACATCGAGCTCCACGCCCTCTGCCCGCTCTGGTTCGACGACCCGAACCGGAACTTCGAGACGATCCTCGACCCGCTCTACCGGGTCTTCCGCTACGTGTCTCGCAAGGACGGCTCGGGTGAGCTCGACCTCCTCCTCGGGCTGTTCTCGACGCGGCGGAAGGCCAACGGGGCGAGTCGCTGGGACGTGCTCGGCGGGCTCGTCGGCTACGGCACGGAGTCCCTGCCGCTCGCCCCCGACGTGTTCGTGGGCAAGCTGCGCATCTTCTGGCTGCTCGACCTCTGATGCCCGTCCTCGAGCGGATCGACGCCATAGGCGAGAGTGTCCTCGGGCTCGTGGAGTTCTTCCGCGACATCGCGGTCCTCGCGTTCGGCGCCATGAAGTCGATCGCGCTCACGCGCCGCCGCGGAGCGCGCGTCGTCTACGAGATCCTCCTCGCGCAGATCCGCTTCACGGGAGCGCAGGGAGCGGCCCTCTCCGCGTTCGCGGCGCTCGCGCTCGGGACGCTCATCCAGATCGAGCTCGTCTCGTTCATACCGAACGCCGAGGCGGTGCCGAGCATCGTCGCGCTCATCGTCGTGAAGGACATGGCGCCTCTCCTGACGGCGATCATCATGATCGGACGCTCGGGGACGGCGATCTCGGTCGAGCTCGCGAACATGAAGCTCAACGGCGAGATCGACGCGCTCGTGTCGATGGGCCTCTCGCTCGAGCACGTGGTCGTGCTCCCGCGGCTCCTGGGAGCCATGATCTCCTTCATGGGAATGATCGTCTTCGCGCAGGCTTCGGCCCTCGTGGGCGGATACTGGCTCGGGACGAAGGTCACTCACATGCCGTTCACGCTCGCCGTTCTCATCCGGGACGTCGAGCTCGGAGACGTGTTCATAGCGTTCCTGAAAGCCGCGCTCATGGGAGCCGCGATCGCGGTGATCTGCATCCGCGAGGGCTTCTCGGTCTCGGTCTCGCAGAGGGAGGTGCCGCAGGCGGCGACGCGAGGCGTCGTCCGCTCCATGGTCTTCTGCCTCGTCCTGAACACGTTCATCTCGATCTTCACGTAAGTGAGCAGCGTGGAAGAAGCCCGAAGAAAGACCTCCGACCGAGCGCCCCGGGGCGACGTCCGCTCCGAGATCCTCGCGTTCGACCACGTGAGCGCCGGCTACGGCGGATCGCCCGTCCTCCACGACATCACGTTCGAGGTGCGCCGGGGAGAGGTCGCGGGCCTCGTCGCGCTCGACGGCCGCGCGAAGACGACGCTCGTCAAGTGCGCGGCCGGCCTCCTCTCTCCGAGCGAGGGCGCGGTCCGCTACGACGGAAACGACGTCTACCGGATGGGATTCGGCGAGGACCAGCGCTTCCGCGCGAAGACGGCGGTCGTGCTCGAGGGAGGAGCGCTCTTCTCGAACCGGACGATCTTCTCGAACGTCGCGCTCCCGGCGCGCTACCACGACGGCGGCAAGGAAACCGACGTGGCGCCCTTCGTCCACAAGCTCCTCAAGCGAGTCCGTTTCAACGAGGACCCGGACGCCCTCCCCTGGCAGATCAGCGCCCGCGGGAGGCGCCTCGCGGCGTTCGCGCGCGCGCTCGTGCGGGAGCCGGACCTCGTGATCGTCGACCGCTTCTTCGAGGCGCTCGAGGTGCACGACTGGAAGGCGCTCATGGAGCTCGTGCTCGAGCTCAACGTGCAGAACGGCGTCTCGTTCCTCCTCGTGGGTGACCTGCAGCCCGCGATCTTCCAGGTCGCGGAGCGCGTGCTCGTCCTCGAGGGCGGGCGAGTCGTCGCTCACGACTTCAAGCGGGCGCTCTTCAAGGACGAGCGCATCCGAAAGGCGTTCGAGGAGAGCGAGGAAGCCAAGGCGGGCCCCAAGGGAGCGTTCGCGCAGAAGAAGGCGCTCTCGCAGTTGCCCAGGGCGCCGGCTCTCCCCGCTCCTCCTCCCAGGCAGAGCCTCGAGATCGCCTCCAGGAAGGCCGAGGCGAGCGACGAGTACGAGGCCGCGGCCCTCGCCATGAGCTCGGAGTCGGACGAGCCCGCGCCCGCGGCCAAGCCGCCGTCTCCCGCGAGGCCCGCCGCTCCCACGACGGCGATCACGCCGCGGCCAGCGATGACGACTCCCGCGACTCCCGTGACTCCCGTCGCGACTCCCACGACGCCCGTCTACGAGAGCGCGGACGACGAGCGCACGCTCACGCTCGACCAGAGCGCGGCCGACGCGATCCTGCGCGCCGCCCGCGAGCGCGCCGACAAGCGGATCCTCGACGAGGCCAGCCGCGTCGAGCACGGCGGCGTCGAGACTGCGAAGTTCCCCGAGACACCGGAAGATTCGACCGAACCGCCCGACTCCGAGGGCGCGGAGGAGAGCTGATGGCCCGTTCGACCGTCGTCCGCCACGAGACCGCCGTCGGAGCGTTCGTGACGCTCGTCTGCGTGATCCTCGCGGGGCTGCTCATCGTGAAAGGGACGCGCGTCGGCTTCGGCTCGCGGCACGTGACGTTCCGCGACGACGCGGGCCACGACCTGAAGCAGGGCGCGGCCGTCAGGATGAACGGCATCGAGATCGGCGAGGTCTCGGACGTCTCGCTCGACAAGGACAACTCGGTCCTCGTGAGCTTGAAGGTCTTCCCCGACTTCCGCGACCAGGTGCGCGACGGCTCGCGCGCGGTCATCGTCGAGCCGCCGCTCTTCGGCTCGACGGCGGTCGAGATCACGTCCGGCACCGGCGCCGCCGTCAAGGAGGGCGCGACGCTCGAGCGCGAGCACCGAGAGGGGCTCGTGGCGAAGGTCCAGTCGAGCGCGAACGACCTCCAGAAGGTCGTGGACCGCGTCAACAAGGTCGCCGACCGCGCCGAGGACCTGCTCGTGACCGTGAACGCCATGACCAAGAAGATCAACGACGGCCACGGCCTCGCGGCGAGGCTCATGAACGACGAGGCGCTCGCGGACGAGGTCTCGGGGACGCTCAAGAACGTCCGCTTGCTCCTCGAGGACGTGAACGCCGGCAAGGGCGCTTACGCCGTGCTGAAGGACCCGAGCCTCGCGCCCGACTTCCGCGCCGTCGTCGCGGACGTGCGCTCCATGACCGACGCGATCGCTCGCGGCGACGGCTCGATCGGGCGGATCATGACGAACCCGACCTTCGCCCAGGAGACCGAGGGCGTGCTCCACGACGTGAGAGGCGCTCTCGGGCGGCTCGAGGCGATCACGAAGGATACGCAGAACACGACGGAGAAGGTCCAGCAAGTCCTGGACGCCGCTCGCGGCACGCTCGAGAAGCTCGACGGGACGATCAAGAACACGGAGAAGATCACGAACGACCTCGCCCAGGTCACGGACAAGATCAACAAGGGCAACGGCACGCTCGCGAAGCTCGTGAACGACGACGCGCTCTACCGGGAGACGAAGGCCCTCTTGAAGGAGCTCCGCGAGAGCGTGGAGGACCTGCGGGAGCAGGCTCCCATCAACTCGTTCATCGGCGTCGTCTTCTCGGCGTTCTAGGAGCTCGGGGGAGCGAGCGGGAAGACGCTCGGCGCCCGCCCTCCGGCCCTCTCCCGCGAGAGCGGCTACCCGACCTTCACGCGCTCCGGCGGCTCGTAGAGCCAGCCCTCTCGGTGGGCGAGCATGAGGGCCTCGAGGACCTTCGGGTCGTAAGAGGAGACGCCGCTCGAGACGAGGCGCGCGACGGCGTCCTTCGTGTCGAGCTGCTCCCCCTTCTCGGCCGCGCTCTCGATGAGCTTGTCGAAGTCGTTGGCGACTCCGATGATCCTCGCCTCGAGCGGGATGTCCTCGCCGGCGAGCGCGTCGGGGTAGCCCTTCCCGTCCCAGCGCTCCTTGTGGTGCTTGACCGCGGGGAGGAGGAAGCTCATGCCGTGCATCTTCTCGAGGAGCTTGCCCGCGAGGTCGATCCGCTTCTTGTCGATGCCGATGTCGTCCGACTTCGCGAGCTCCCCCGGGTCGAGGAAGATCGAGCCTATGTTGTGGAGCAGGGCCGCGAGCTGGACGCGCCTGTTGCGCGAGCGCGAGAGGCCGAGGGCCTGCGCGATCCCCGACGCGTACGTCGAGACGCGCTCCGAGTGGCCGCGGGAGAGAGGGTCTCTCATCTCGATCGCCGCCACGAGGGAGCCCACGAGCTCGAGGTAGTTCTTCTCCTGGGCGAGCGCGAGCGTGATCCCCTGGATCGCCATGCCCGCCTGGACCCCGATCGCCGTCACGAGCTCGAGGTCCTCCGTCGTGAAGACCTCGGCGATCTTGGAAGTGGAGAGGTACAGCACGCCGCAGAGCTGGTCCATGGCGACGAGCGGCGCGCAGATCACGGAGCGGATCTGCTTCATGACCACCGAGCCCCGGTCGCGGAAGCGGTCGTCGAGGCTCGCGTCGGAGGACATGATCGCTCGCCCGAAGCGGAGGACGCGCTTCACGATCGTGCGCGAGATCATGGGGCCTTCGCCCGCGGCGTCGGGAGCGGGGTCGGTCGTCTCGTCCGACGAGCCGGGCTCGGCCTCCGACTGGTCCTTCGTCTTCTCGTAGCTGCCGCCGAGCGTGAGCTCGCCCTTCTCGGGGTGCTTGATGAAGATGTACCCGTGGTCCGCCTTGACGGCGGCGCCCGCGAGGCGGACGACCTTCCGCGCGAGGCCCTTCAGGTCGCGCTCGCTCGCGATCGTCTTCGCGACCTTGTAGAGGACCTGGAGGTCGCGGGACTCCTGCGTCTCCTGGCCGGGCTCGAGGACGAGGTCGGCGGCCTCGGCGGCGTTCAGGTCGATCGAGATCGTCGTCGTCGCGGCGATCGCGTCGAAGGCCTTCGGGTCCGCGACGACGCGCTCGCTCGTCTTGGACTTCGTCTTCGCGCGGCGGTCCTCGAAGAGGAGGACGGTCGAGCCGATCTTGATCTCGTCCCCGACCCGGAGGAGCTCCTCCGAGATCTTCTCCTCGTTCACGAACGTCCCGTTGCGGGAGCCGAGGTCGCGGATGAAGTACATCTCGCCGATCCTGAAGATCTCCGCGTGCCGGCGGGAGATTCCCTGGTCGAGGATCTGGATCCCGTCGGGGTTCTCGTCTCGCCCGATGACGAGCGTCTCGGCCTTGACCTCGTGCTCGTTGCCCTTGTGAGGCCCGTTCTTGATCCGGATGATCGGCATTCTTCCCTCGTCGCCCTTCTTTGAGAAAGAGAGAGAATCGCACGGGCGAGGAGCGCGCATCAAGCCCCCGGCTTGCCCGATCGGCTTGACTCGGGCGGCGGCCCGGATACGATCGCCGCCCCGCCGCAAGCGCCTCTGCGCGACCGCGGCGAAAGGAGACGCCATGCCCCACAAGTTCGGCCGCCACGTGGCTGGCGAGATCGTCATCCAGGCGACGAAGTTCATCGAGAACGCGAAGGATCCCCTCGTCTGGTCCGCGCTCACGGACAAGGTCACGGGGCGTTTCTCCGAGGCCGACCTCGAGAAGGGGAAGAAGCTCCTCAAGGCGGCGACCGAGGCCCAGGCCACGAGCGAGAAGCACAAGGGCGACACGCTCGTGCCGACGCACGAGGCCGACGATGCTCAGACCGCGGCCGACAAGTGGCTCCACAACCAGCTCGCCCACGCGCGCGGGCTCCTCCACGAGATGAAGGACACGAAGACGCTCGAGGCGCTCGACGAGGCGCTCTCGAACTCCAAGGCGAGAGGGGCCGTCTCCAAGAACGTCCGCGCGTACGTGAAGCTGGTCGAGGCCAAGGACGTGACGGGAGCGGCGCTCTCCGCGAGCTATCTCGACAAGCACTCGCGCGACGCGATCCTCAAGGACGGCCTCCACCTCGCGGACGCGCTCGACGCCAAGATCGCGGCCCCTGCCGCGGCGAAGGGCTCGAAGGGAGAGGCGACCGCGACGAAGGACGATTCCACGGACGACCTCGCCCGCTGGCTCAGGCGATGGTCGCTCGTCGCGCACGACGTCGTCTCGCACGCCGGGCTCGTGAAGCTCAGCCTCGACACGGCCCGCCACCACCCGGCTCACCGAAAGGGGCACCCGGCCGTCACAGGGAAGCCCGCCCCTACGGCCTGAGCTCGCGGTGACGGCCGTGGATCTTCCGGGTACGGCCGTGGATCTCCCGGGTGCCACGGTGGATCTCCCGGCACGGTACGAGCACGGAGAGGCACGGTACGAGCACGGAGAGGCACGGTACGAGCACGGAGAGGCACGGTACGAGCACAGAGAGCGTCGGGTGCGGAAGTCATGTTTCGTGCGAGAGTCCCTGGCCGAACGGCGTTGGAGGATCCCGAGTGGTCGGCTGTTCAGGCACTCATCGAATCCCTCGACGGTGTCGAGCGCGACACTGTCGAATTGCAGACGGAAGATGCGATTCTCATCATCTCGAGTAGTCGTGGCGACGAGAGGTACGTCGCGGAGTTCCTTTCCGGCAACAGCAGTCATCACGCGGTGGACGCTGGCTCTTCCAGTGAGGGGCCGTGGGTTCCGATCGTCGCCGGGGGCCAGATGACCGAGACACCGCGGCGCGACACAATTGACCGAGTGGACACGCTCGCGATTGCGCATCACTTCTTCAAGGCCGGATCAATGCACCCACAGAAGGCATGGGAAGCGGAGGCCTACGAGTGATGGAAGGTCGAGCTTCTTGCAGCTTCCTGCAAACGGCGCGAGTACGGAGAGGCGCAGTACGAGCGCGGAGCGCCGAGGCATGTGTCACTGGTCATTCCCGGGCGTCCCGTTGACGTTGAACCGTGACCCCGCGCCCGTCTTCGGAGGAGCCGAAGACGATCTCTCGCCGCTCGCCCGCGGAGTCGACGCTCACGCGCACGGACGCCGTCTCCAGCCCGTGCTTCGAGGCCCCCGCGGCATCGAAGCCCGCGACCGAGAGACCGACGACCGCGGCCCGGAGGCGATCGAGCTTCGCGAGAGCGTCCTTCCCTGGCTTCACGGGAGAATCCGGGACGAGCGGCCCCTGGCGAACGGTCCAGCCGGGCGCTCCCGCCTCGCGCGAGGCGAGGATCGCTCCCCTCTCGCTCCGGAGCTCGGCGCGCGTGACGGAGTCGGGCGACCTCTCTCCCAGGACCTTCGAGAGAGCCACCGAGTCCGAGCTGGCCGCGACGAGGCGGCGGAGCGCGTGCGTCGGGACGAGCAGCGCCGAGGGCTTTCCGGGGACGTGAACGGCCGTGCGAGGGACCGTCCCGCTCCCGACGGGCGCCAGGTCCGCTCCCACGACGAGCTGGGCGCTCGCCTCTCCCGAGAAGAGCGCGGAGATCGCCAGACGAGGCGACGCGAGGCCGTTCCTCTCGCCGTCGTCTTGCGCCGTCTCCTGCGCGGACAGGCGGAGGAAGTCCGAGACGAGCTCGCGTGCGAGCACGGGATCGACCGGACGGCCTTCGGGGAGGAGCCGCGCGTAAGGCGAGCCGAACGCGATCTGGAGGAGCGAGCCCTCGCGGCGCGAGATCGCGAGGAGCGTGACCTTCTCGGGGTCTCCCTTGACGATCGGGCGCTCGATCCACTCCGCGGGATCGGGCTCGAGCTCTCCCGTGACGAAGTCGGAGACGACGTAGACCGATTCTTCGGGGAGGAGGCGCACGTAGCGGCCGAGGGCCTTCGGGTCGAGCTGGCCGTGGTTCTCGTGAGAGGCGTCGAGCGGGACTCCCGTGAGCCCTCCCACGACGAGGTCGGCGACGGTGCTCCCGCTCGCGGTCTCGAGGCGCACGGCGATCCCGTTCTCGCGCGTCGTCTGGAAGAGCGCGTGGTTCGTCGTCTTCTCTCCCGCCACGCGGTCGCGAGTCCAGGAGAGGAAGCGCGCGAGCATGACCTCGACGCGCCCCTGGTTCACGGGGTATCCGTGCGAGCTCTCGAGGACGAAGCCCTCGCCCGACCGCACGAGGACGAGCGGCGGCTTCGCCGCCCGCGTGATCTTCATGCGGAAGACCGCCCCGGGAGAGAAGGAGACGAGCGGCCGGCCCGGCCGGGGCCGCTCGCTCTCCTGGGCGCTGTCCTTCCACGCGATCGAGCCGTCGAGGGCCGCGAGAGCGATCACGACCGACAGGACCCAGAGGAGACGCGCGCTCACGGCGCCCCTCTCTTTCCCGGCCCGGCCTCGGGAGAGGACCGGGAGCGCACGGCCGCGCGCGAGGAAGCGCGCCGGCGCCAGGCGAACCGCAGGACTCCCGCGACCGTCACGAGGAGCGGGAGGCCGAGGACGTTCACTCCCCACGCGACCTGCCTCGCGCGCGGGCTCGCGTCGAGCGGCGCGGCCTGCGAGCGCGCCTTCAAGTAAGCGAGAGACGGGTCCTGCGTGACCCAGTCGATCGTCCTCCGGAAGAGATCGCCGTTCCACGGGCAGAGCTGGAGGTCGTAGTCCCGGAGGAAGTCGGTGCACGCGAAGACGACGACGCACCCGTCCCTTGCCTGGGTCCCGGGCCCCGAGAGAGCGCCGGGGAGTGGGCCTCTCACGGCGGCGGCGATCGTTCGCCTCTCGCGGGGCCACGCGGGGTCGAGCGGCTTCACGTGAGTCGGGTCGATGTCGATCTCGCTCGAGAGGAGGACCGCCTCCGGCGTCACGAGGAGCCGGGTGAACGCGACGCCCGGCGCGAGGCGGCCGGGCCTCACCTCTCCCGCGAAGGGGAAGAAGCTGTCGGGGAGCTGGGATGCGATCGGGCTGCCCTCGCAGGTGCGCTGGTTGACGCGCAGCCAGAACGGATATCTCGCGTAGACGCGCGTCTTCCCTTGCTCGAAGGAGTAGACGTTCCTGTCCTCGCAGACGACGACCGCGGGCAGCGTCTCCAGGCCCCACGCGGCGAGCGCTTTTCTCACCTTGGGAAAGTCGTTCGCGTAAGCGCGCCACCTGGGCTCGAGCACGGCGTCGTAAGGCGGCACGAGGAGGACGAGCGAGCCTCCTCTCAGGACGAAGCGGTCGATCGCCTCGAGCGCGCGCTCGTCGATCGCGCCGGCGGACGCCGCGTCGAGCGGCACGACGAGCGTCTGGTAGTCCGCGAGGGCCTCGGGCCGCCTCCTCACGTCGAGGTCCTCGACCGTGTAGGAAGCGCGGAGCTCGCGCTTCGCTCTCGTGAACGCGTGGTACTCCGTCGGAGGAGGCGCGGCCTCGAAGAACGCCACGCGGCGCGGTGTCTTCTCGATGAGCTTCCGGATCGCGAGCGCGAGCTCGTACTCGAGGTTCGGCTGCGAGAGCGCGTTCTGGATCGTCGCCGGCGGCCGGCCGCCGTAGAGGAGCGCGATCCCGTCGTAGACGGACCGCTGCTCGACGGACTCGCTCTCCTGGACGACCTGCGTCGTCTTCGCGACTCCCTCGCGCTCCGCTTGCTCGGCGAGGCGCGAGTCGCCGCGCGGGTCTTGGACCTCGAGCCGCACGTTCGAGCCGCCCGCGAACGCGATCTCCGAGAGGAGGTCGAGCTCCGCGCGCCGGTAGCGCTCCGTCGCGGCCGAGAGGTCTCGCGTGAGGTAACAACGGATCGTGAGAGGGAGCTCGAGCCGCGCGAGGGCCTCTCTCATCGCGGGCGACAGCGAGAGCGACCTCGAGCGGGTCGCGTCGAGGCGCACGCGGCGGCGCGAGGCGAGGTCTTCCGCGAGGAAGGCGGCGGCGAACGCGAGGACGACGGTGAGGGCGGCCTCGATCCTCCTCCTCGCGGGCCTTCTCTCGACGGCGACGACGTTCGCGACGAGGAAGAAGCACGTCATGGCGACGAAGTAGACGAGGTCGCGCGAGTCGATCACGCCCCGGGCGAGCGCTTCCTGGTGCTCTCCCGTCCCCACGTGAGCGAGCGCCGAGACGGCCAGCGCCCGGAGGGGCACGAGGTCCTTCGCGACCGAGATCCTCTCGGCTTCCGCGAGGAGGAACGGCTCTCCCGCGACCAGGAGGAGGAGGCTCGCGGCCGCGCCTCCCACGAACGCGATGATCTGGTTCTCCGTGAGGGCCGAGACGAGGAGCCCGATCGCGAGCTGGAGCGCCGCGAGGAGGAGCGAGCCGAGATATCCCGTCGCGATCGCTCCCGCATCGAAGCTCGCCCACGGCGCGAGCGTGAGCGGGAGCACCGCTCCCAGCCCGAGCGTGACCGCCACGAGGCCGAGCGCTCCCAGGAACTTCCCCAGCACGGCCTCCCAGGCCCGCACGGGGAGAGTGAACAGGAGCTCGAACGTCCCCGTGCGTCTCTCCTCGGCCCAGAGCCTCATCGCGATCGCCGGCGCGAACAGGACGAAGACGTAACGCAACCCGGAGAAGTAATCGCGGAGGTCCGCGACCCCGCGGTCGAAGAACCCGACGAGCCCGGCCATGGACGAGAGCGCGAGGAACGCCGCCATGATCACGTAAGCGATCGGCAGGTCGAACGCGGCCTTGAGCTCTCTCCTCGCGATCGTGAGCGCGTTCGTCATGGCGGAGTTGCCGGGGTTGGGGACGAGCCGCCTCCCATCAATCCCAGGAAGACGTCCTCGAGCGACGCCTCGAGCGGCGCGAGCTCGAGGAGAGCGAGCCCCTTTCCCACCGCGAGGCGGAAGATCGCCGCCGCGAGGTCCTCAGTGCTCGCGCGAGGGTTCACCAGGAACGCCCCGTCCTCGAGCGGCCGCGCGAGAGCCGCTTCCTCGAGCGTCGAGAGCGAGCGCACGAGCTCGTCCCGCGGCGGGAGGTCGCTCGTGCCCGGCCGGAAGCGGACGCGGACCGAGCCCTTCGCCGCTCGGCGCTTGAGCTCCGCGATCGGGCCGTCGGCGACGATCTTCCCGGCGTGGATCACGATCGCCCGGCGGCACGTCGCCTCGACCTCGGCGAGGACGTGCGTCGAGAAGAGCACCGTGCGCGTCGACCCGACCTCTCTTATGAGGGCGCGGATCTCCTGCACCTGGAGAGGGTCGAGCCCGCTCGTGGGCTCGTCGAGGACGAGGATCGGCGGGTCGTGCACGAGCGCCGCCGCGAGGCCGGTGCGCTGGCGGTATCCCTTCGAGAGCTCTCCCGTCGGCTGGGAGAGCACGCCCTCGATCCCCGTCCGGGCCGCGGCGCGCGCGACTCTCTGCCTTCTCTCCTGACGCGACAGCCCCCGGAGAGCGGCCGTGTAGTCGAGGAACGCCGAGACCGTCATGTCGAGGTAGAGCGGGCAGTGCTCGGGCAGGTAGCCGAGCACGCGCCGCGCGGCGTCGGGCTCGCGGGCCACGTCGTGCCCCGAGAGTGCCGCTCGCCCGCGCGAGGGGGAGAGGAAGCCCGCGAGGACCTTCATGATCGTCGTCTTCCCCGCCCCGTTCGGGCCGAGGAAGCCCGCGACCTCGCCGCGATCGACCTTGAAGCTCACGTCTGCGACCGCGGTGAAGGAGCCGTAGCAGTGACGGAGGCCTTGGACCTCGATCATGGGAGGAGAGAGTGTACTCGAAACGGCTCCCGGGACGACCGGACGCGGCATTCGCCGAGGGCGAATGCGGTGGTGCCGGGATTCACTCGCGCCTTGCCGTCTCTGGCCGACAAGCCCGACTCGCGAGGCGCCAGTGAATCAGGGCTGGCCGTGCTTCTCGCGCATGCGCCCGTCGGACTCGAAGCGGATCGGGCCCTTCTGTCCCTGCGAGCGGACGAAGTCCTGCGCGACGCTCGTCATGAGCACCGCGAGGCGCTCGAGCTTCGAGACGACGACGCCTTCTCCGAGATACTTCGCGTGCTGGTCCACGGCGATGAAGTCGATCGCCGCGCAGCGGTAGCTGCGCTTGGGGTCCAGGGGAGCGCCCCCGACCTCGGCCTTGAGGACCTTGCCCGATTTCCCGTGGCGTTCCCACTCGTAGCGGACGCCGGAGACCTGGAGGATCCCGTACTCGCGAGCCGCGGCGGCGCTCGCGTTCTTCTCGAGAGCCTGGAGGAGGTCCGCTCCCGTGAGCTCGAACGTGACGATCTCGTTGTCGAAGGGGAAGATCTCGGCCACGTCCCCGATCGTCACGTTCCCGGCCGCGAGGTTCTCGCGGATCCCGCCGGCGTTCAGGAAGGCCACGTCCGTCTTCGCGTGGTCGCGCATGGCGTCGGCGAAGAAGTCGCCGATGTTGCTCTCGGCGTGGTAGTCGCGCTTCCAGGCGACCTCGAGCTTCGCGAGGACCTCGCCCAGGCGCTTCCCGAGGGTCGCGTCGACCTCGTCGAGCACGGTCTTGAGCTCGCCCTCGGCGGGTCTGTGCTCGATCGTGAGCACCTGGCCCTTGTGCGCGATGACCTGGCCGTCCTTCAACGTGAGATCGAGGCGCCCGAGCTTCGCGGCGCGCAGCGTTCCTTCCGCGATGATCGTCTTCCCGTGGAGCGCCGCCTTGAGCGGCTGGTGGTTGTGGCCCGAGAGGATCACGTCGATCCCGCTCACCTGGTCCGCGAGCTTCACGTCCTCGTCGCTGCCGCAATGGGAGAGCGCGACGATCACGTCGCAGCGCGAATGGAGCGCGGCGACCGCCTCGCGCGCCGCCTGCGCGCACGAGCCGACGCTGATCCCGGCGACCTTCTCTCTCCCGACGACTTCGAGGAGGTGCTCCGTCATGAGGCCGAAGACGCCGACCTTGACGCCGCCCTTCTCGAGGATCTGCCAGCGCTGCACCTTGAGCTGGGGGTCGCCCTCGATCTTGAGGTTCGCGGAGAACGTCGGGAAGCGCGCGAGCTCGAGGAGCTTCGCCGTGTTCGCTCGCCCGTGGTCGAAGTCGTGGTTGCCTATGCACCAGGCGTCGTAACCGACAGCGTTCATCATCTTGAAGAGCGGCGCGCCGACGACGCCGTCCTGGACGAGGTCGCAGACGGGGTGCCCCGTCATCACGTCGCCCGAGTCGAAGACGAAGACGGGGTTCCCCGCGCTCGCCTTGATCTCGCGCACCTTGGCGTCGATCGCCGCCAGGCCGCCCGTCCGCTTCTCCTTGGGCGCCTTGTCCGCGTCCTTCGAAGTCGGGACCGAGACGAAGGGGAGGAAGTGCCCGTGGATATCGGTCGTGTAGAGGAGGGTGACCTTCTTCTCGTCGGACGGCCCCCCGAGCGCGTAGGACGCGAGCGACCCGAGAGCCACGACCAACGAAAGAGCGAACGGCAGCAAGCGGCGTTTCACGAAGTCTCCTCCCGGGGGTGAGTAAGCAAACGAGAGAGCGCGCCTCGCCGCCTTCGTGCCCGACCGCCCCATCGACCTGACCGATCTCTCCGGGAAACCGAAGGAAGCGCGGACGAGCGCTTTCCGCACCTCGGAGAAGGGCTTGGGGCGTGAGACGAAATCGAACGTTTGCGTCTCTCCGTTTTTGGGAAGCGCCTTGGGACGAATGTCTCCGTGAAACGAACACTTGATGTAACTCGTTATTTATCAATGTCTAGTCATTGGACCGATGGTTGATCTGGGACGAGGAGCGCCATCGGCGCTCATGACGGAATTCAGCATTCGCCGAAGGCGAATGCGGTGGTGCAACAAGTCACTTGCGCCTTGCGGCGCGTCGCGAACGACTCGCATGAACTCCCGCCGCAAGGCGCTAGTGAATTCGGAGGACGGGATGGCACGGAAAGCATTCGGACGCGGCCCGGTCGAGCTCCTTCTCGGGCTGGTCCTTGCGCTCGCGGCTGCGGGTTGCAGCAGCGGCGGCGGCAGCAGCGGCGGCGGAGCCTCCGGGACGGTCTCCGCGGGGTCGACTTCCGGTCTGAGCCTGGGCTCGGGCCGCGCCTACCACACGGCGACGCTCCTGCCGTCGGGCGACGTGCTCGTGGCGGGTGGCATCGACGCGACCGGGCGAGCGGTGAATCAGACGGCGATCGTGAGCCCGAGCTCGGGCACCGTGCACGATGGGCCGCCGCTCCTCATGCCGCGGTTCCACCACACGGCCACTCTCCTCGAGAACGGCCAGGTCCTCATCGTGGGCGGGCAGCAGGACGTGCAGAGCCTGCCGCTGTTCACCTCCGAGATCTACGACCCCGTCGCGAACACGATTCTCCCGGGCCCGGCGCTCGGCGTGGCGCGGACGCAAGCGGTCGCGGTCGCGTTCGGCCCCTCGGGCGGCGAGGTCGTCCTCGTCGCCGGTGGCTCGGACGGCACGTCTCCTCTCGCGAGCGTCGAGGTCTACGACGAGTCGAAGCGAGTCTTCGGCACGCTCAAGGCCGCCATGAACGAGCCTCACGCGAACGCGGGAGCGGCGGTCCTCGACAACGGCCAGGTCCTCATCGCGGGCGGCGACGGCGCGAAGGGCCCCGCGGGCGCCGAGATCTTCGACCCCACCTCCGGCGTCTTCACGAAGACGACCGTCACCGTGAAGCGCACGGGCGCCGCGTTCGCGGCGACCACGCACGAGGCGATCATGGCCGGCGGCCAGTCCTCGACCGGCCTCGAGCGCTCGACCGAGCGCTACGATGAGACGAGCCAGGTCTTCTCGCAGGGCTCGCCGCTCCTCACGGCCCGACGCGACGGCACCGCCTCGATCATTTCGGACGCCGTCGTGATCGTCGGCGGGCGGAGCTCGCTCGCTCCCGTCTCGCGCGTCGAGATCCTCCAGGGCACGACGCTCGCGAACGCGACGGTCGCGGCCACGACCTCTCTCACGACGGCGCGCTATGCGCACACGGCGACGGCCGTCGCTTCCGGTCACGTGATCGTGATCGGCGGCTACGACGGATCGGGCAACGCCCTCGCGTCGATCGAGGACGTGGACCCGACGACCGCGACGCCGACCAAGACCGTGTCGAGCAAGCCCACGGCGCCGCCTCCGTCCACGGCTCCCCCGACGGCTCCTCCGCCGCCTCCTCCGCCGCCGCCGGCGACGACCGACTCGAGCTCGTCCTCGGGCGGCCTGGGAGGGCTCCTCTCCGGTCTCCTCGGCGGGCTGACGGGCGGGAGCTCGAGTTCCGGCTCTCACGGGACGATCTGGGGGCACCTCGCGAAGGCCTTCGTCGACACGCTCGTCACGACCGGCTTCTCGGACGGCATCTGGACGTTCGTGAAGGCCCTGTTCAGCAACCTGATCTCCGAGTTCCTCGGCTCCGGCTCCGGCCCGCCGAGCGGGATCGGCGACCTCCTGAGCAGCCTCTTCGGCGGCGGCTCGAGCTCGTCCAGCTCCGGCTCGTCCGGCGGGATCGGCGGCTTCCTCTCGAGCCTCTTCGGCGGCTCGTCGAGCTCCACGAGCTCCGGCTCGAGCTCCGGCGGGATCGGCGGCTTCCTCTCGGGGATCCTGGGCAGCCTGTTCGGCGGCGGCTCGTCGTCGAGCACGAGCA
>JACQDU010000326.1 GCA_016200955.1 bacterium | reverse complement strand
GTGTTCGACCTCGTGACGCTGCCGGTCGCGCTCGCGCGCGCGGCGAGCTCCGAGTCGAGCGAGGACGACGAGCGTCCCGAACCGCCGGCGCCGGCTCCGCCCGGGACGCCGGCGCCCGGTCCGGCGCAGCCGCCCGTGCCGGAGGTCGCGCCCGTTGCGAGCTGGCACGTGGCGGGGATCGTGTTCGCGAGGAAGGACGACGCTCCGCCGGAGACGCTGCCGGTCGGGATCCACGCGCGCCCCCTCCCTCGCCTCACCGAGAGAGAAGGCCTCCGCCCGGTGAGCTTCGAGCGCTGCCATTGCTCCGTGCGCCCCCGGCTTCCCGACGGCTCGACCGGAGAGCTCCTCGATCCCTACGTCTTCTGGCCCGACGCCCGCGTTCCTGGCAGCCTTCACGTGAGCGGCCGCGAGAGAGAGGCGCTCTCGCTCCTTCACGTGAGGATCGTCGTCCCGGGCTACTCGGCCGTCGAGGGCGACGTGCCCGCTCACGGCACTTTCGTGGCCGTCGTCGAGGAGACGCGCTAGCACCCGCGCGGGTCGCCGCCGCGAGCGTTTGATGAGATGGCCGCGGAGGCGCGGAGGTCGCCGAGGCCGCGCAGAGGGATTGAAGTCTCTCTCTGCGAAGCCTCCGCGCGCTCGGCGCCTCCGCGGTTCTCTCTCACACGAGCCGATGAGCACGGTCTCGACAGCGCGAGTCTATTTCTTCGAGCGAGATCCCCGCGAGGGAGTCTTCCGCGCCGGCAATGCCGCCCCGCGAGGCCCGGCGTTGTCGGCGCGCACGATCGCGGCGACCTCGCGGAGATCGGTGATCCCCTCCTTCACCTTCCAGAGAGCGTCCTGCCACATGGTGCGCATGCCGAGCTCGACGGCGCGGGCCTTGATCGTCTCCGAGCCGGCCTTCCGGTGGACGAGGTCTCGCACGACGTTCCCCATCTCGCCGTCGAAGGCGAGGATCTCGTGGATCCCGACGCGGCCCTTGTAGCCCGTGCCCTGGCAGTGCTCGCAGCCCTTCTCGCTCGAGCGGAAGATCTGGCGCGGGATCGGGTGAGGATCGGCCGCGAGGAGCTCGAGCGCCTCGTCCGACGGAGCGAGGGGCTCCTTGCAGCTCTTGCAGAGGCGGCGGGCGAGACGCTGGGCCGAGACGAGGAGCAGGCACGACGTGATGAGGAAGGGCTCGATCTTCATCTCGATGAAGCGCGTCACGGTCGAGGCCGCGTCGTTCGTGTGGAGCGTCGAGAGGAGGAGGTGTCCCGTGAGGGCGGCCTCGATCGCGGTGCTCGCCGTGCGCCGGTCGCGGATCTCTCCCACGAGGATCACGTCGGGGTCCATGCGCAGGAACGCCTTGAGCGCTCGCGCGAAGGAGAGGCCGATCTTCTTGTTGATCTGGACCTGCGTGATCCCGGTGAGCGGATACTCGATCGGGTCCTCGGCCGTGAGGATGTTCACGTCGGGCGTGTTGATCTCGCTGAGCGCCGCGTAGAGCGTCGTCGTCTTGCCCGAGCCGGTCGGCCCGCAGCAGAGGACCATGCCGTAAGGCTGCTTCGAGGCCCAGCGGAAGGCGGCGAGGTTCTCCTCCGTGAAACCCATGGCCTCGAGGCCGAGGGCGATGCTCTGCTTTGCGAGGAGGCGGAGCACGCAGCGCTCTCCCTGGCTCGAAGGGCTCGTCGCGACGCGCAGGTCGAGGTCGACTCCCTTGCTCGAGTAGTTCTTGAACTTGATCTTCCCGTCCTGGGGAAGGCGCCGCTCGTCGATCTTCATGGGAGGAGCCATGATCTTGAGCCGGACGATGAGCGGCTCGTGCGCTTGCCGGGGGAGGCGCATGCGCTCGAAGAGGTTCCCGTCCACGCGGTAGCGGATCCTCACGTCTCTCTCGCCCGGCTCTATGTGGATATCGCTCGCTCCGCGCTCCTGGGCGTCCTCGATCAGGTGGTTCGCGAGCTGGATGATCGGAGCGTCCGACCCGGGCTCGAGCTTCTCGACCTCGGAGGCGTCGACCGGCCTCTCGGCGACGGCGCTCGCGACCCGGTCGAGGAGAGCGTCCGTCTCGGCCGCGCGCACGCGGCCTCCGAGCTGCTTCTCGAGCGCTTGCTGGATCTGGCCGGGAGTCGCGGCGAAGGCTTCCTGGATCGTGTACTTCCTGATCGCCTCGACCCCGACCGTCTCCCAGAGAGCCGCGTCCCAGACGATCGCCGCGCGCTTCGGGTCCTGCGCCGTCGGGCCGGAGAGGTCGAGAGCGTCGGTCCGCGCGAGGTGAGCGATCGAGCGGGCCATGTCGCTCTCGCTCGGCTCGAGCTTGGGGTCGAGGAAGCGGCGCATGATCCGGGCGACGTGGCCCGAGAGGTCCTCCACGAGCCGCTGGTCTTGCAGGGAGAAGAACTCCGCTCCCGAGGTCCGGTCCTTGTTCATGAGCTGGACCGCGCCGAAGATCACGCCCCCTTCCTGGATCGGGACGGTGAGCATGCTCGTCGTCTCGAAGCCGATCGCCTTGTCCACCTCGGAGGCCGCCTGGGGGTCGCTCTTCGCGTCGTGAGTCGTGATCGAGGTCCCCTTCCAGAGAGCCTTCCCGAGGATCCCCTGAGCCGGGTCGAGCGGACGCTGCTTCAGGCGCGCGACTCCCTGGTCGAAGCGGAGGACGGCGCTCGGCTTTCCCGACGTGCGGCTCGCCGAGAGAAAAGCATGGAGGAGCGCGAGCTTCCCGCTTCCCGCTCCGAGGGGGCGGATCTTCCCTCTCTCTTGCAGGACGTAGACGAGCACGAGCTCGGCGTTCACGAGAGACGGGAGCTTCGAGAAGGCCCGCTCGAAGGCCGCGTCCACGTCGGCCTGGCGGATCGCGTCCTTGCGGAGAGCGACCCTTATGAGGGCGTCCTGGATGAGGTCGGCCCGGCCGTCTCCGCGGCGGCGCATCCTCTCGCGAGCGCGAGAGGGCTCGGCTCCGGGGCTCTCCTCGCGATCCATACGGTCGAAGAACTCCTCGACCGCGGCCTGGATCGTCGGGTTGGCGAGCGGCTCGCTCCGGCGGCGCGTTTCGACCACGGGTTCTCTCTCGTTCCCAGCCTTCGCGATGCTGGGAGATGATGCGCGAGCGGGGCTCGAGGCGCCAGTCGCGCTGGCAGCCGCCGACCGATGCGGACAGAATCTACGAGGCGAGCGCGACCCGCCGCCAGGAGCAGCCATGAAACGATCGAGCCTCGCCTGCGCCGTCGCGACCTTGCTCGCCTTGCCTCTCGCCCCCGCTCCCGCGCGAGCGCAGGACGAGAAGCCGAAGACGGACGAGAAGCCGAAGACCGAGGCGAAGCCCGGGACCGAGGAGAAGCCGAAGCCCGGGAGACCGAACGCGGCCGGCCCCATGGTCGACCGCCTGAGAGAGGGCCTCGGCCTCTCGGACGAGCAGACCGCCAAGGTCTCCGCGATCGTCGCCGAGGCGCGCGACGCCGGCGAGAAGATCCGCGAGGACGCTCAGGCTGGCTCGATCGACCCCGAGGAAGCGCGCGAGAAGGTCCGCGAGCTCAAGGAGAAGTCCGCCTCACGGATCCGCGAGGTCCTGACGCCCGATCAGCGCGAGAAGTTCGATCAGTTCGTGGAGAAGCAGCGCGGCGATTCCGTCGAGGGCTCCGCCGACCGCGCTCGGAGGCGCCTCCTCCTCGAGGGTGTCGAGCGGGCGCTCGGGGAAGCCGCCACGAAGGACGAGAAGGCGGCGGTCGTGGCCGCGGTCAAGAAGCTCCTCGACGCTCGCGCCGAGGCCGAGTCCGCCCAGGCGAAGCGCCGCTCCGCCCTCCAGGAGCTCGCGGACAAGAAGCTCGAGAAGACCGAGCTCTCGGCGAAGCTCTCGGCCTTCCACGAAGCGCGCGCCGCGGACCTCACGAAGGTCAAGAAGGCCGAGACGGCCGTGCGCGATCTCCTCACCGTGGAGCAGGAAATCAAGCTCACGGCGATGGGGATCCTCGACTGAAGTCCGGGAGAGGCGCCCCACCACCGATCGTCCCGAGCGTCGGAGGACGGAATTCCTTGAACCCACCGAACGCAGTCGCGTAGGCCGGGGGGAAACCCCCGCCTGCCCGACTGGTTTCGTTTCTCTTCAGTCCGGGGACCGGAGCAGCTCCGGGACCCGCTCCGCGAAAGCCGCCTTCGCGCCGGGGGAGATCGCCTCGGCGTCCAGGAAGATCGCGAAGAGCGCCCGGCCGAGGGGAGGCGAATCCACGGTCGTCTCCGTGCCGCCGACCTTCACGACGAGGGAGCCGCCCGCGCGCCAGGAGATCAGGACCTCCGTGCTCGAGGCGAGCTTCTCTCCCGTGAAGCAGGCGCCGAGGCGTTCGATCGCGGCGGCGGCGTCCTCGGGCGAGGAGGCGGCGAGCCGCGGCTGGAGCTGCTCCGTGAACGCGGCCCGCATGTCCTTCGCCGCCACGTCGCGCACCAGCACGAGCCGGAGCGTCTTGTCGAAGGGCTTCTCGAGGAGAGAGGCATAGAAGTCGGGGTCGGCGCGAA
>JACQDU010000325.1 GCA_016200955.1 bacterium | reverse complement strand
TCCCGGCCGCTTCGGCGGCTCGGAGGAAGGCAGGGGCAAGACGATCGTCATCGACTACAGCTCTCCCAACATCGCGAAGCCGTTTCACCTGGGACACCTCCGGTCCACGGTGCTCGGCCACGCGATCCGGAAGCTCTACGAGTCGCTCGGCTACAAGGTCATCGGCGTCAACCACCTCGGCGACTGGGGCACCCAGTTCGGCTTCATGCTCGCCGCGTGGCAGAGATGGCGGCAGGACGCCGAGGCGCGGATCGCTCGCGGCGAGGGCGAGATCGACGTCTTCGTCTCGCTCTACGTGAGGATCAACCAGCTCGCGCAGGAAGACCCGAGCGTACGGGAAGAAGCGCGCTCGTGGTTCCGGAGACTCGAGCAGGGAGACCGGGAAGCCCGGTCTCTCTGGCAGTATTTCGTCGATCGGTCGAAGCGAGAGTTCGACCGGATCTACGCGATCCTCGGCATCCACCACGAGTCCGACGCCGGCGAGAGCTTCTACGAAGACAAGATGCAACCCGGCGATCCCGACAAGGGCGGCCTCGGCTTTCCCCTCATCTTGAAGTCGGACGGGGGCACGACGTACGCGACGCGTGACCTCGCCGCGGCGTTCTACCGCGAGACGACTTACCACCCCGAGAGGATCGTCTACGTCGTCGGCGCGCCGCAGACACTCCACTTCAAGCAGCTCAAGAAGATCCTCGAGCTCATGGGAGAGCCGTGGCACGAGAAGCTCGTCCACGTGCCGTTCGGCCAGTACATCGGCATGAGCACGCGGCAGGGCAACGTCGTCTTCCTCGACGAGGCCCTGACCGAAGGCAGGAGAGTCGCCACCGAGGCCGCCGAGTCGGCGACGAAGAAGCAGGACCTGGGCCCCGCCGAGATCGCCGAGAACGCTCGGAAGATCGGCGCGGGCGCGGTCAAGTTCTTCGACCTCAAGAATGGCCGCATGAAGGATATCCAGCTCGAGAACAACTCGGCCGGGAAGATCGATCTCTCCCTGATCACGGCGACCAAGGGAGAGACCGGCCCTTACGTGCAGTTCGCTTACGCGAGGCTGTCCGGAGTGCTCCGGAACTACGGGAAGGAGCCGACGGCCGCGGGAGTCGTCTTCTCTCTCCTGGGAGAGCCCGAGGCCAACAAGGTGCTCAAGGCCATCGGCGAGCATCCCGCGAAGGTGAGGCAAGCTCTCGCGGACTTCGAGCCGTCGATCGTCGCGCGGCACCTGCTCGACGTCGCCGACGCCGTGCACTCGTTCCTGCACGTGCACCGGATCATGGACTCCGCGACCGAGAAGGTGGACCCGAAGGTCCGCGAGGCGCGGGCGCTCCTCGTCGGGTGCGCGAGGAAGGTCGTCGGCCAGTGCCTCGACCTCCTCGGGATCGAGCCGCTCGAGAAGATGTGAGCGCCCCTTCGGGCCTCCCCTCCCAGCCTCCCCCCGCTTCGCAGGTGCCGTCTCGCACGCGCCTCGCTCCGTCTCCCACGGGAGCGCTCCACCTCGGGAACGCCCGGACCTTCTTGCTCACGTGGCTCTGGGCGAGGAACGCGGGCGCCGGAGTCACTCTCCGCATGGAGGACATCGACAGCCCCCGCGTGAAGCCGGGGGCCGCGCGAGAGGCGCTCTTTGATCTCCGCTGGCTCGGGATCGACTGGGACGAGGGCCCCGACCTCGGCGGAGCCTTCGCGCCTTACACGCAGACCGAGCGGCTCGCCCGCTACGAGGAAGCTCTCGCGAAGCTGCGAGCTCGCGGGCTCATCTATCCGTGCGTTTGCACGAGGAAGGAGATCGAGGCTTCGGCCTCGGCTCCTCACGGCCCCGAGGACGACGGGGCGCGGTATCCCGGGACCTGCCGCGGCCGCTTCGCGACGGCCGACGATGCGAGAAAGCTCTCCGGCCGCGAGCCCGCGTGGCGCTTCCTCGCGAGAGAAGGCCCCGTCTCCTTCGACGACCTGTTCGCGGGAGCTCAGAGCCACGACGTCTCGCGCTCCGTCGGAGACTTCGTCGTCGCGCGAGCGCAAGGGCCCGCGTACCAGCTCGCGGTCGTCGTCGACGACGCCGCCATGGGAATCAGCCACGTGATCCGGGGAGACGATCTCCTCTCGTCGACTCCGCGGCAGCTCCTGCTCTACGAGGCGCTGGGCCTCGCGCCGCCCGCCTTCCTGCATGTGCCTCTCGTCGTCGGGAAAGACGGTCTTCGCCTCGCGAAGCGCCACGGTGACACGCGCGTCTCCTCTTACCGCGAGAGAGGCGTGAAGCCCGAGAGGCTCGTGGGCCTGCTCGCCTCGTGGTCGGGTCTCTTGCCACGAGTCCAGGAGACGAGCGCGCG
>JACQDU010000330.1 GCA_016200955.1 bacterium | reverse complement strand
GATCAAGTGCTACGACGACGCGCTCAAGCTCGACCCCGGTTACTTCAAGGCGCGGAACAACAAGGCCGTGAGCGAGATCCAGCAGGGCTCGCAGTTCATCCTCCGCGTCTACAAGGTCCGCGACATGCTCGCTCACGAGGACCCGAACCGCACCCCGGCCATGACCGAGAAGCTCGTGCGAGCCGAGCAGGAAAACACGGATCGCGCGATGCGACACTTCCACGCCGCGAAGGCCGACCTCATGGAGATCCTGAGGACTCGCCCGAACGACGTGAGCGCTCTCGGGAACATCGCGAGCCTCGACTTCATGTTCCTGAGCGCCGTCGATCCGAACGCCCTCGACGAGGCCGTCGATTACATGGAGAAATCGATCGCCCAGGCCGTGATCCAGAACGACGTCAAGGTCATCGCTTACGCCGAGCACGGGGACATCTTCTTCTTCCGCGCGAAGGCGCGCTCGAAGGCGCGGAAGCTCGAGCAGTCCTCGGCAGACCTCCTCCAGGCGATCAAGAACTACCAGGAGTTCTTGAAGCGCGCGGCCGGAGACCCGAACGCGAAGCACGTCCAGGCGCGCCTCCACCTCGCCGAGAGTTACTACAAGCAAGGCGGCGACATCCCTCCCGACGAAGACGACGGGACCGACCCACAGGTTCGCCAGGGCAGCGCGCAAGGGATCAACGTCCAGGTCGGACGGCCGTTCAAGCTCCACTCGCCTCCTCGGCCGGAGCGCCGCTGAGTGGAGCCCACGCTCGCCCAGGCGCCGCGCGAGAGCTCGAGGGAGCGCTCCCAGGGAGAGGGGCCTCTCCCGGGGGCGACCCCGGCACCCTCGCCTTCGAGCGAGCGGCCCGCTCCCGCGAAGCGGTGCCTCGCGATCGTGCCCGCGCTGAACGAGGAGCGGCAGATCGGCCCCGTCGTGGACGAGATCCGCGCGAGCGCGCCCGACTTCGACGTGCTCGTGATCGACGACGGCTCGACCGACCACACCGCGGAGATCGCACGAGCTCACGGAGCCACCGTCGTGCGGCACCCGTTCAACATGGGCTACGGCGTCGCTCTCCAGACGGCCTACAAGTACGCGGCGAGGAACGCCTACGACGTCCTCGTCCAGCTCGACGGCGACGGGCAGCACGACCCGTCCTTCATACCGAGGCTCGCGGACCGCGTGATCAAGGGCGAGATCGACGTGTGCGTCGGTACCCGCTTCAAGGAAGGGCTCGGCTACATCCCGCCGTTCCTCCGGCGCGTGGGCATGGTCGTCTTCGGGTTCATCGCGTCGGTCGCGACGAGGCGGCGCGTGACGGATCCGACCTCGGGATACCAGGCGCTCACGCGACGCGCGTTCAGCTTCTGCCAGACCGACGTGTTCCCCTTCGACTACCCCGACGCCGACGTGCTCATCCTGCTCCATCGGGCCGGCTTCAAGGTCGACGAGGAGCCGGTCCGCATGAAGCCGTCGCCGACGGGGAAGTCCATGCACGGCGGGGTCGTGAAGCCGCTCTTCTACGTCTTCAAGATGTTCCTCTCGATCACCGTGACGCTCCTGCGCGAGAAGCCTCGCGCGGACCGCGTCGCGCCCGGGGAGAAGCGCTGATGATCCTCGCACTGGAAGACATTCCCGAGATGCCGTGGCACCAGAGGGTCGCGATCGTCGTCGCCGCGGGCCTCCTCATGTACATCATCTTCCAGCTCGTGAAGAAGCGCCGGCTCCGCGAGGAGTACTCGTGGCTCTGGCTCCTCACGGGAGCGAGCGTGCTCGCGCTCGCGTTCGTGCCCCAGAAGGGGCTCGTCGCGATGGCCCGGATCTTCGGCTCGGAGAACCCGCCGGCGGCGATCTTCTTCCTCGGGTTCTGCTTCATTGCCCTCCTCTGCCTCCAGTTCTCGGTCCGGCTCTCCCGCATGACCGAGCACGTGAAGACGCTAGCCCAGAAGATCGCCCTCCTCGAAGCGGACCTCGAGAAGGACCAGAAGCTCTGAGGGCGTGTTGGCCTGACCGTCCGAGCACGGCGTAGCCGTGGGCATTGCCAGGCTTGGCCTCGGGTGACTCCCGAAGCCGTGTTTGCTCTACGTGGGGCGACTTTCGTCGCCCCGTGTTTGCTCTACGTGGGGCGACTTTCGTCGCCCCGTGT
>JACQDU010000065.1 GCA_016200955.1 bacterium | reverse complement strand
CCGAGCTCCTCGTGCAGGCGCCATTCTCTCCCGCGGAGGGCCTCATCACGCTCCGCCGCGAGGGGATCGTGAGCACGCAGCGCTTCTCCATGGACGGGCCGTCGACGCCCGTGAAGGTCGCGATCGTCGAGGCTCACACCCCGAACGTGCACGTCCAGATCGACCTCGTCGGAGCCGCCGTGAGGACGACGGACGCGGGAGTGCCGGACCCGAAGCTCTCGCCGCGGCCGGCGTTCGCGGTGGGAGCGATCGACCTTCCCGTGCCGCCGCTCGCGCGGACGCTGGCGCTCAAGGCGACGCCGCGCGACGCCGCGCTCGAGCCGGGCGGCGAGACGACGATCGACGTCTCGCTGAGAGACGCCATGGGCAAAGCCGTGGCGGGAGGCGAGGTCGCGGTGATCGTCGTGGACGAGAGCGTCCTCGCGCTTTCGGGATATCGTCTCCCCGATCCTCTCGCGACGTTCTACTCGACAAGAGGACCGGGCACCCAGGACTACCACCTCCGCGCGCACGTCGTCCTCTCGAACCCCGAGGACGTGACGACCCGTGCGGACGAGAAGAACGACGCCGCTCAGGGCGCGGGCTTCGGCGCCGGCGGAGCCCTGAGAGGAGAAGCGAAGGACGGCGCGGCGCCGGCTCCTCCGGGTGCTCCCAAGCCCGCTACGGCGGAGAGGGCGCGCAAGGGCGGCGACAAGGAGCTCGGAGAGGCCGGGGGCTCGACTCCCATCAAGATGCGGAGCGACTTCGCCGCGCTCGCGACGTTCGCCGCCGAGCTTCCGACCGACTCGAGCGGCGCGGCCCAGATCAAGGTCAAGCTTCCGGACACGCTCACGCGCTATCGCGTCATGGCCGTCGCCGTCTCGGGCGGCCGCGAGTTCGGCTCGAGCGAGGCGACGATCGTCGCGCGGCTCCCGCTCATGGTGAGGCCGTCGCCGCCGCGCTTCCTGAACTTCGGCGACCGCTTCGAGCTTCCCGTCGTGATCCAGAACCAGACGAACGAGCCCATGGACGTGGACGTGGCCGTGCGGGCGTCGAACGCGACGATCACGGCGGGTGCGGGACGGCGCGTGCGCGTCGCGGGCAACGACCGCGTCGAGGTGCGCTTCCCGTCGGCGGCCGCTCGCGCGGGGACGGCGCACTTCCAGATCGGCGCGGCGTCGGGGAAGTGGGCCGACGCGGCCGAGGTCTCGCTGCCCGTCTGGACTCCCGCGACGACCGAGGCATTCGCGACCTACGGCGAGCTCGACGAGGGCTCGATCCTCCAGCCCGTGAAGATGCCGGGAGAGGTCGTCCGGGAGTTCGGCGGGCTCGAGGTGACGACGAGCTCGACGCAGCTCCAGGCGCTCACGGACGCGGTGATCTACCTGACCTCGTATCCCTTCGAGTGCGCCGAGCAGCTTTCTTCTCGCATCATCGCCGTCGCCGCCTTGAAAGACGTGCTCGCGGCGTTCGACGCGGCGGGGCTGCCCAAGCCCGACGAGATGAAGCAGGCCGTCTCCCGCGACCTCGCGCGGCTCCAGGGCATGCAGAACGACAGCGGCGGGTTCGGCTTCTGGCACCGGGGCGAGCGCGAGTGGCCTTACCTCGGGATCCACGTGGGGCACGCCCTCGCGCGGGCGAAGGCGAAGGGCTTCGACGTGCCGAAGCTCATGCTCGACCGATCGCACAACTACCTGAAGACGATCGAGCAGCACATCCCGCCGGACTACGGCCCGGAGTGCCGCCGCTCGCTCCAGTGCTACGCGCTCTACGTGAGGAACCTGCTCGGCGACGCCGACGTGAAGAAGGGCCGCGGCATCATCAAGGAGTCGGGCGGAGTCGAGAAGATGCCGCTCGAGTCCCTCGGGTGGCTGCTCAACGTCCTCTCATCGTCTTCGAACAAGGACTCGATCGAGGAGATCGACCTCATCCGCCGTCACTTCGGGAACCGCGTGTCGGAGGAGGCGGGCACGGCTCACTTCACGACCTCTTACGGCGAGCAGAGCTACGTCCTCCTGCATTCGGACCGCCGCGTGGACGGCGTGATCCTCGAGGCGCTCATAGGGGACGAGCCCAAGAACGACCTGATCCCGAAGATCGTGCGCGGGCTCCTCGCTCACAGGACGGCGGGGCGCTGGGGCAATACCCAGGAGAACGCGTTCGTCCTCCTGGCGCTCGACCGTTACTTCCAGACCTACGAGAAGGAGACGCCCGACTTCGTCGGCCGCATGTGGCTCGGCGACCGCTTCGCCGGCGAGCACGCCTGGAAGGGCCGCTCGACCGACCGGAGCCACGTGAGCATTCCCATGGCTTACCTGGCCTCGGGCGATCCGACGAAGAACCTCGCGCTCTCGAAGGAGGGCACGGGCCGTCTCTATTACCGGATCGGCATGCGCTACGCGCCGGCTTCTCTCCAGCTCGAGCCGTCGGAGCACGGCTTCACCGTGACTCGCTCCTACGAGGCCATCGAGAAGCCCGACGACGTGAGGCGGGACGCCGACGGCGCCTGGCACGTGAAAGCCGGAGCCAAGGTGCGCGTGCGGATCTCGATGGTCGCGACGGCGCGCCGCTACCACGTCGCGCTCGTCGATCCGCTCCCCGCGGGGCTCGAGGCCATGAACGCTGGCCTCGCGGTGACCGGGCCGGTTCCCGGCGATCGCGCGGAGACGAAGGGCTACGGCTGGTGGTGGCGATGGACCTGGTACGAGCACCAGAACCTCCGCGACGAGCGAGCCGAGGCGTTCACGTCCCTCCTCTGGGAGGGCGTGCACAGCTACACCTACGTCGCGCGCGCCACGACTCCCGGCACGTTCGTCGTGCCGCCCGCGAAGGCCGAGGAGATGTATTCACCGGAGACGTTCGGGCGGAGCGCGAGCGACAAGCTCTCGGTCGAGTAACGTAAGACCGGGAGTCATGTCCGAGGGGCCGCCGAAGAACCCGAACCTCATCGTCCCCGCGGGGACGCAGGTCGTGACGCGCGTCGAGCTCAAGGCGAGGCGCGGCGTCGCGGACCGGCCTCGCGGCGCTCTCGGCGAGGTCGTGGCGTCGCCGCTCGACAACTTCCACGCCTACCGCGTGCGCTTCGTGGACGGCGAGGAGGTCTCGCTCCACCGGCGCGAGTTCGCGATCTGGCGCGAGCGCCAGCGCGAGGAAGCCACGCGCGGCCCCGCCGTCCTCGAGGACTTCGAGATCTACCGGGAGCACGTGATCTACCGCTGCGTCGTCGGCTCGCGCGCTTACGGGCTCGAGCACGAGGGGTCGGACACCGACGTCCGCGGGATCTACCTCCCGCCCGCCGACCTCGAGTGGTCGCTCTACGGCGTACCCGAGCAGCTCGAGGACGACGAGACCCAGGAGTGTTACTGGGAGCTCAAGAAGTTCCTCGTCATGGCGCTCAAGGCGAACCCGAACGTGCTCGAGTGCCTCTACAGCCCTCTCGTCCTCGAGGCGAAGCCGATCGCGCAGGAGCTCCTCGCCCTGCGCTCCTCGTTCCTCTCGAAGCTGATCTATCCCTCCTACAACGGCTACGTGAGGTCGCAGTTCAAGAAGATCGATCAGGACCTGAGGAATCACGGCGAGATCCGCTGGAAGCACGCCATGCACCTCGTGCGTCTCCTCCTCGCGGGGATCGTGGCGCTGAGAGAAGGCCACGTCCCTCTCTCGACCGGAGAGCACAAGGAGAAGCTCCTCGCGATCAAGCGCGGCGAGATTCGGTGGGAGGAAGTCGACGCGTGGCACCTGTACGGCTTTCCCTCACCCGACTCGGACTTCGACCTGCGGGGCGTGCACGTCCTTCCGCTGCGAGACATGGTCGGGCTCGACCCTGGGCGGGAGACGATCGAAGTGTCCGGCATGCGCGAGGGGATGGAGCTCGATCTGGTCACGCACGACGTGAAGAAGTTCGTGGGCCTCCTCCTGAGGAAGAACGGGTACGTGCTCGAGCAGCTCCTCTCGCCGCTGGTCGTCCACACGACGCCCGAGCACGAGGAGCTCAAGGCGCTCGCGCGGGGGTGCGTGACGCGGCACCACGCGCACCACTACCTGGGCTTCGCCGGGACCGAGTGGAAGCTGTTCGAGAAGGAGCGGCCGCGTCGCGTGAAGCCGCTCCTCTACGTGTATCGCGTTCTCCTCACGGGGATCCACCTCATGCGGACGGGCGAGGTCGAGGCGAACCTCGAGAAGCTGAACGAGTCCTTCGGCCGGAGCCAACTGCGCGACCTCATCGCGCGGAAGCGCGAGGGCGCCGAGACGTCTCTCCTCGACGACGCGGACCTCGCCTTCCACGAAGGCGAGTACCGGCGCCTCGTCTCTGAGCTCGAGGCGGCTCACGAGAAGAGCTCGCTCCCGGAGCAGCCTTCCACTCGTGCCGAGCTGAACGACTATCTCGTCAGGGCGAGGCTCGCGGCGAGATGAGCTCGCGACGGATCGAGAAGAAAGCCACGAAGACACGAAGACGCGGAGACAGGCCCCTTCGTGCCTTCGTGTCTTCGGTTCGTCTTTTCCCGAACGTGAGGGCGCAACCGCGCGAAGGATGTTTCACTGCCTCAGTGCGAGAGATCTACCTCGACAACGCCTCCACGACGCGCCCCGCGAGAGAAGTGGTCGCGGCCATGCTCCCGTTCCTCGAGGGGAGCTTCGGGAACGCCTCGAGCCTCCACCGCCGCGGCGCCCTCGCCGCGCGAGCGCTCGAGGAAGCTCGCGCCGTGGTGGCGCAGGCGCTCGAGCGCGAGGCGGGAGAGATCGTCTTCACGAGCGGAGGCACGGAGGCGAACAACCTCGCGCTCCGGGGAGCGGCGCTCGCGCTCAGGAGGAGAGGCGATCACGTCGTCTCGACCGCGGTCGAGCACCCGAGCGTCCTCGAGCCGCTCGCGGCGCTCGCGAAGGAAGGCTTCCGCGTCTCGCTCGCGAAGCCCGGGAGAGACGGAAGGCTCGACCCCGAGGCGGTCGTCTCTCTCGTGGAGGAGAAGACCGTCCTCCTCTCGGTCATGCACGTCCAGAACGAGACGGGCGCGATCTTTCCCGTGGACGAGATCGCCGTGCGCGCGAAGCGGAAGCGCGCCGACCTGGTCATCCACGCGGACGGCGTCCAGGCGCTCGGGAAGCTGCCTCCGCCCTCGCGCGCCGTCGACCTCTACTCGGTCTCCGCGCACAAGATCCACGGCCCCCAGGGAGCCGGAGCGCTCGCCGTCGCGAAGGGCACGCGGCTCCTCCCGCTGATCCTCGGAGGAGGCCACGAGAGCGGCCTCCGCTCGGGCACCGAGAACCTCGCGGCGCTCGTGGGCTTCGGCGTGGCCGCGAGTCTCGCGCGACAGAGCCTCGTTTCCCGGCGCGTGCGAGCCGTCTCGCTCCGGGATCAGCTCGCTCGAGGGCTGCGCGAGGTCGGAGCGAGCGTGCTCTCGCCGGAGGACGGCGTGGCGACCACGATCCTCGCGAGCTTCGAGGGAGCTCCCGCGGAGCCGCTCCTCCACGCGCTCGAGGAGAGAGGCGTCCTCGCATCGTCCGGCTCGGCTTGCAGCTCGAAGAAGAGCGGCCACGGGAAGAGCCACGTGCTCGAGGCCATGGGCCTCCCGGCCGAGGTCAGGGCATCCGCCTTGCGCTTCTCCCTCTCCTCCGAAACGACCGAGGAGGACGTGAGAGAAGCGCTCGCCGCGCTCAAAGAAGCTCTCGGAGCCGTCGCGTCCGTCTCCCGGAGACGGACTACTTGAGCGGGCGCTCGGCGCCGCCGGTCAAGCCGTAGTCGACGGTCTCGATCTTGACGAGCTCCTTGCCGTCCTTGTCCTTCTCGACGACCTTCGCCTCGTTCGAGATCGGGATCTCGCTGCTCGTCCACTTCGTGGACGTGCGGTCGTCCTTCTTGGTCTCGATCTTCTTGCACTTGAGCTTCTTGCCGTTGACCTCGACTTCGTCATCCGAGACCCTGGCGTCCTTCCCCGGCGCATCGGGCTTGACCGAGGAGTCGTGATGCGTCGCGGCGGCGGCCATCGAGCCGAGCTTGTCGGTCTTCATGGGCTGGACCATGACCGTGACCTTCGTGCCCTCGACCTTCGAGACCCAGCGGTAGAGCCAGCCGATCTTGGGTTCGCCGCCGCCGGTCGTCGTCGTCGTCTTCGCGAGCACCCACTCGCCGCCCTTCGCTCCCGCGAGAGGGTGCTTCGGCTCATCGGCGAAGGCGAGGGCGGCGAAGCCCGCGAGAACGGCGAGCCCGTAAACGAAGCGCGTTCGCATGTCTCTCTCCTGGACTCCTGGGCGTTTCTCGGTCCGCTCGCCCGGCCTACTTCTTTTCCTTGCCGCCCTCGTTGCCGTAGTCCTCGAGGGTCGTGACGTTCATGTCCTTCCCGTCCTTGTCCTTCATGACGAGCTTGACGAGGCGCTCGATCGGGACATCGGCGCTGCTCCAGCGCGTCACCGTGATCTTCCCCATGGGCGGCTGGTTCATCGAGAGCTCGCTCTTGTGGCACTTGAGCTTCTTTCCGGGCTTGTACTCGAGGTCCTCGTCGCTCTCCTTCGCCTTCTCGGGCGGCGTGTCCTTGCGGGACGAGTCAGGGTCGAACGTGTACGGCTTCTCGGGCTTGGACCAGTCGATCCTCCCGGTCGGCTTACCGTCGTGCTTCTCCTCTTCGCCGCTCTGCTTGATTGTCGTGACCTTCTTGCCGTCGACCGCGGAGACCCAGATGTAGGTGAGCTTGTTCGTCTCGGTAGCGCCCGGGAAGTTGAGCTTGGCCTTGTGAAGCGTCCACTGGCCGACCTTCGCTCCCTCGTACTGTCTGTTCGGATCTTCGGCGAGCGCGAGCGTGGAGATCCCGGCGACGAGCGTGAGCGCATAGGCAAAGCGACGAAGGTTCACGTGGGTCCTCCTGGTGAGCTGCGATTTCCCTATGTTTCTCCGACGCTGTCAACTCCCATGTGATTCAGGGGAAGACGACGGTGGCGCGCGAGGGTTGCTTCTCGCGACAGCAAAGGCCGCGGTCGTATGTGAATATGGTCGCGGCGCCGGATCTCCGGCCCCTCGAGGCTCGCATGGGCTTCCTCCACGTCCGTTACGACGAGGTCGGCCTCAAGGGAGAGAACCGGCCGTTCTTCGAGAAGAAGCTCAGGAAGAACCTGAGCCGCCAGCTCGACCTCAAGGGCGGCTCCGTCCGCCGGGAGCGCGGGCGGATCATCATCGACACGGGAGCTTCCGACCCGCGGACGTGCCTCCCCCGGGTCGCGCGCGTCTTCGGCGTCGCGAGCGCGAGCCCGATCCTCCTCGTTCCGCGCGACGAGCCTTCGATCGCGGCGGCCGCCATCGAGGTCGCGCGAGAGGCCGTCTCACGCGGCCTCAAGACGTTCAAGGTCGAGGCCAAGCGGCTCGACAAGAGCTACCCGGTGAAGTCGGTCGAGCTCGCACCGCGCCTCGGCGGCGCGATCCTCGAAGCGCTCGGCTCCGCGGGGCTCAAGGTCGACGTGAGGACGCCCGACTTCAAGGTCGGGGTCGAGATCCGCAAGAAGGACGCCGCCGTCCACACGCTCGCGGTCGCCGGGCCCGGCGGAATGCCCGTGGGCTCGGCCGGGCGAGGTCTCGTCCTCCTCTCGGGAGGGATCGACAGCCCGGTCGCGGCGTGGCTCTCGCTCAAGCGAGGGCTCCACGCCGACTTCGTCTACTTCCACGCCTTTCCTTACACGGGAGACAAGGCGAAGACGAAGGTCCTCTCGCTCGCACGCGAGATCTCGCGCTGGGCGCCGGATCCGCTGTTCGGTTTCGTCGTTCCGTTCGCGAAAGTGCAGGACGCGATCGCCGCCGCGGGCGACGAGGACCTGAGGATCGTGGTCTTCCGGCGCTTCATGTATCGCGTGGCCGCGAGGATCGCGGCGCTCCGCTACCACAAGGCGCTCGTCACGGGAGAGGCTCTCGGCCAGGTCGCGAGCCAGACTCCCGAGAACCTGCGCTGCGTCGAGGTCACCGTCCCGGGCGCTCTCGTGCTCCGGCCTCTCATCGGCATGGACAAGCAGGAGATCATCGCGAAGGCGAAGGCGATCGGGACCTTCGAGACCTCGATCCTCCCCTACGACGACTGCTGCGCGCTCTTCGCGCCGCGCCATCCCGCGACGCACGCCAAGCCCCTCCTCCCGTGAAAGAGAGCGACCCTTACGCCGAGGACGTGCTCGGAACGGACTTCTCCGAAGGGTAAGCTCTCTCGAGGAGGCTCCCTTGGCGTTCAAGCCGCCGATCATCTCGAAGAACATCCGCGTCCGTTACCCCGAGCACTTCGTCGTCGGGCCCGGCTCGATCGTGGACGACTTCTGCTACTTCTCGACCAAGGTGAGGATCGGAGCCTGCTCTCATGTGTGCCCCGGCGTGACGATCGCGGGAGGCGTCGCGCGCCAGTTCGTCCTCGGCGACTACTCGAGCCTCGCTTCGGGGACGCGCGTCTATTGCACGAGCAACGATTACGTGAACGACGTCGTCACGATCGTTCCGGCCGACGCGGGCGTCGACGAGAAGCCGATCACGGGAGACGTGATCTTCGGGAACTACGCGGGCGTCGGCGCCAACAGCGTCATCATGCCGAGGAACGTTATCCCGGAGGGCACGGTGATCGGCGCCTTGAGCTACGTGCCGCCGGAGTTCGAGTTCAAGCCGTGGGCCGTCTACGCCGGGGTCCCGATCAAGCATCGCGGGGAGCGAAACAAGGAACGCGTGCTCGCCCAGGCGAGGAGGCTCGACGCGCTCAAGGGGAGCTGAGCTAGACCTTCACGTCCCCGTTCTTGACGACGTGCGGCTCCGGCAGCGGCACGATGAAGTCTCCCTTGAAGCCGTGCTTCTTGAGGTTCTTCGTGAGCTCGTCGGAGATGTGCCACGAGAGCAAGAGCACATAAGGCGGCTGATCCTGGTAGAGCTTCTTCTCGTCGAGCACGGGGATGCTCCTCCCGGGCACGAATTTGTCGATCTTCTTCGAGGTCGAGATCTCGAGCACGCAGTCGAGCACGCCGTCGTCGAGGCCCACGTAGTTGATGAGAGTGCTCGCGCGAGAGGGCATGCCGATCCCGTAGATCTTCGTTTGCGTGGGGCGACCTTCGTCGCCCCCGCCCCCTGTCTCGCCGTTCTTGCGCACCCTGGCGAGGAGGTCGTACAGAGCGAGCTTCGAGCGAGCGACCCGATCGCGGAAGGGCTTGATCCAGCCGTCTCCCGTGAGGCCGGCCTTCGCTTCGGTCTCGAGGAGCTTCCCGACGGACGCGTCGATCGGGTGCTTGCCCTTCTTGCTCGAGTAGACGCGGATCGAGCCGCCGTGAGTCGGGATCCGCTTCACGTGGAAGACCTCGAGGCCGTGCGCGTTCAGGAGGTACTTCAAGCTCGTGAGCGAGTAGTAGCGCAGGTGCTCGTGGTAGATCGTGTCGTACTGCAAGGTCTCGACGAGGTCGAGCAGGTAGTGCGACTCGGAGATGAAGACGCCCGCGTCTCCCACGAGCTTCTCCATGCACGCCATGACCTCGCGCACTCCGTGGATGTGAGCGAAGACGTTCGCGGCGGTCACGAGGCGCGGCCTTCCGTGCTCCTTGAGCACGCGCGAGACGGCGCTCTCGTTGAAGAACGACGTGAGCGTCGTGATCCCGCGAGAGCGGGCGAGCTCTCCCGTGAGCGTCGGCTCGATCCCGCAGACCTTGTGGCCCCCGTCCTTCCAGTTCGAGAGGAGCGTCCCGTCGTTCGAGCCCACGTCGACGATCAGGTCCTCGGGGGCGAGGCGCAGGCGCTCCTTCGACTCCTTGTAGAGGTCCTGGAAGTTCTCGCGGCGGATCCTCGTCGAGCCGCTCGTGTAGGGATACTCCGGCGGGAAGAGGATCTCCGGGTCCACGGCGTATCCGAGCTGCACGAGATGGCACTTCGGGCACGAGAGCATCTCCGCCGGATACCAGTCCTCGGCGTCGTGAGGCTTCCCGAGCGGCCTCATCTTGTTCACGGGAGGCAGGAACCCGACGAAGAGCGCCGAGCGGAGCGGCCCCTCGCAGACCTGGCAGCGATCGATCGGACCGAACTTCACGCTCACTCCTCCCCGGCGCTCGCCTTGAGCTTCGCCATGTACCAGTCGACCGTGGACGCCAGGCCCTTCTCGAAGGACACGCGCGGCGAGTAGCCGAGCGCCTGGATCTTCGTCGTGTCGGGACAGCGCCTCGGCGTCCCGCCCTCGGCCGCGGGGCCCTGGACGATCTTCACGCGAGCTCCCATGTGCCGCGCGACGGCGAGGGCGAGGTCCCTCACCTTGATCTCTTCCATGGTCCCTATGTTGTAAACGTTCAGGTGCTCGCCCTTCTTGAGCAGCAGCATGACGCCCGCGGTGAAGTCGTCCACGTGCACGAAGGCGCGCGTCTGATCGCCGGTTCCCTGGATCGAGAACGGGATCTCCTTCTCCTGCGCGGCGCCGCGGCCCCAGGCGCCCGTGTGCTCTCCCATGAGACGTCTCAGGCGCACGATGAACTGCGGGATCACGTGCTCCCAGCCCGCGTTCGGGCCGTAGACGTTGTGCGGGCGGAAGATCACGACGCGCTCGAACGACTCGCGGCCGTAGTTGATCGCCATGAGCTCGGAGAGGATCTTCCCGCCGGCGTACGAGTAGCGAGCGATGAGAGGGTCCGGGATCGAGAGAGGCACGCGCTCGGTCGTCGGGACCGTGGGCGGCGTCTGGTAGACCTCGGAGCTCGAAGCGAGGGCAAGCTCCTTGACGCCCTCTTTCAGGCACCAGTCGATGACGTTCATCATCCCGCGCACTCCCACGTCGAGGACGTAGGCCGGGCGCGTGTAGAAGTATTCCGTCCCGTTCACGAAGGCCAGGTGGAGGACCGAGTCCATTCCCTTGTGAGCGCTCCTCACGGCCTCGGCGTCGCGGATGTCTCCCGCGAGGAGCTCGATGTCGTCCTTCGTCTCTCCAAGGTTCTGCTCGGAGCCGCGCGAGCTGTTGTCGAAGACGCGGACCCTGTGCCCGGCCTTGAGGAGAGCGCGCACGAGAGGGATCCCGAGGAAGCCGAGGCCGCCCGTGACGAGGTATTTCCGCGGCACTCAGCGCCTCGCGTCCTTCTGCGACCACTCGCGCACGGCCGAGGCGACTCGCCGCACGTCTTCTTCCGTGAGGTCGAGGGCCGAGGGCAGCCAGAGCGAGCGGAGCCCGACCCTCGTCGCGACCGGGAACTTCTCGTCTTTCTCTTTGTAGGGCGCCTGCGTGTGGATCGGGAACCAGAACTTCCTCGCGACGATATCGCGCTCGAGGAGGAAGTCGCAGAGGGAGTCGCGTCCATCGACTTCGATGTCGACCCATTGAGGACAGGCGCCGTTCTCGACGTCGAATCCCAGGAAGCGGATCCCGGGAGTCCCGTCGAGGAGCTCCTTGTAGCGGCGGTAGATCCAGACCTGGTGCTCGCGGCGAGCGGCGAAGCCCTCGAGCTGACCGAGGCCGACCGCGGCCTGGAGGTTCGTGAGCTTGAAGTTGTATCCGAGCGAGACGTGCACGTCGGCGCCGCCCGTCCCGCGGAAGGGACGGCCCTGGTCCTTGAGCTCGCGCAGGCGGCGGTGCGTCGCCTCGTCCTTCGTGACGACCACGCCTCCCTGGCCGGTCGTGATCGTCTTGTTCGCGGCGAAGGAGAAGCAGCCGACCTCGCCGAACGTCCCGAGCCCTCGCTCGCCGACGCGGGAGCCGAGCGCCTCGGCGGCGTCCTCGATCACCTTGAGGCCGCGTGCGCGGGCCAGCGCGAGGATCTCGACCATGTCCGCGCCGCGGCCGCTCACGTGGACGGGGACCACGGCCTTCGTGCGAGGCGTGATCGCTCGCGCGATCGCCGCGGGGTCGATGCAGAGCGTCCTCGCATCGACGTCCACGAAGACGGGCTTCGCTCCCGCGAGGCTCACGGCGTTCGCCGTCGCGATGAACGTGATGTCGGGGACGATGACCTCGTCTCCCGCTCCCACGCCGCACGCGACGAGGCCCAGGAACAGCGCGGCCGTGCCGCTCGTGACGGCGACCGCGTGAGGAGCTCCCACGATCTCGGCGATCCGCTGCTCGAAGCGAGTCGTGTACTCGCCGTCGTTGGGAAAGTTCCGGTCGATGACCTCGGAGACGAGCTCTTTCTCGCGAGCTCCGAGGACGGGCAACCACCACTCAATGCGTTTCATCGTGCACCGGCCGTTCCGCGGGGAGGCTGTCTACCACTTTGGGTTTTTCGAGACAAGCTTCGGGCGGGGAAGCTCGCCCGGGAGGGGGAGGCAAGCTCGCGAGAGGAGCGGCGAAGCTCGGGATCCTCACGCGGACCGCGCTCCGAGAGGCCCGGAGCTTGCGCCTCTCTCCGAGACCTCGCAGGAAGAGCCTCGCGTAGGCGACGATCCACGGCCCGAGCCGGAACGTGGACTTCCCGCCGTAGAGACGGTCGATCGAGACGATCGGGACTTCTCCCAGGACGAGGCCATGGAGCTGGGCCTTGATCGACATCTCGAAGGCGATCGACCATCCGACCGTGGACTCGAGCTGGAGCCGCTCGAAGACTTCTCTCCGGAACATCTTGATGCCGGTCGTCGAGTCGGTGAACGCTCCTCCCACGAGCCGGAACAGCCGGCACGCGAGCCGCGAGAGGAGACCTCCCACGAGAGAGCCCCCGAGCCGCCTCCCGCCGTGAGCGTAGCGCGTGCAGCTCACGAAATCGCAGCCTTCCCTCATGAGCGCGAGCATCTCGTCGAGCGCGAGCACCGGCCCGACCTCGTCCGCCGCGAAGATGAGGACGTACTTCCCTCGCGAGCTCGCGACGCCCGCGCGGATCGCGTTGAGCACGCCGCGCCCGCGGTCGTTGAGCACGAGCCGGCACTGGCCGTAAGCGGCCTGCACCGACTCGAGCACCGGGATGCTCGCGTCGTTCGCGTCGTCCACGATCACGAGGACCTCGTGCTCCGTCTCGACCACCGAGCGGAGGATCTTGAGCATGATCTTGAGGTTCAGCCCCTCGTTCCTGACCGGGAGGAGGATCGAGAGCTCCACGTCAGATCCGCTCCGGCTCGCTCGAGGGAGCGGCGATCGGCGTCTCCCGTGGCGGCGCGCTCTCGCTCGCGTTCGCCGGGCGCCGGCGCAAGGCGAGACCGGCGACGCACGTCGCCGCGTAGACGACGTTCAGGAGATGAAAGAGGACGACTCCGCTCGTGTAGGCCGGGAGGAAGCCCGAGAGCGTGTTGAGCGTCGTCTGGTAGCCGATCACGAGCCACGTGAGGACGAAGAAGCCGTTCCTCTCTCGCAGCGAGAAGAAGATGCTCAGGGGAAGCGCCACGAACGAGAGCGCGACGACCGCGACGTCGGAGTGCGAGCTCACGAGCTGGAGCCAGTAGCGCAGGCTCGCGCGCGACACCGGCTCTCCCGGCTGGAGGAGCTCGCCCGAATAGGAGCCCGAGGTCGCGATGAGGCCCAGGTTCTTCCTGCACTTCCTCAGGTACTCGCCCGGATCTTCCGCGATCAGGCGAAACGCCTCGGCTCTCAGGACGCGATCGCCTTCGTAGGTCAAGTAAGCGAGCGGGGGACCGCCGAGCTTTTCTCTCAGGACGCGCTGCATCGAGGAATCCTCGTCGCTCATCGTGATCCCCCACTTGTTGTCGGGGAGGTTCCCGAGGCCGCAGTAGAAGTTCGCTCCCCCGTTCGTCGAGGTGAGGAGGACGTGGCCCGTCGCACGGTACGAGTAGAGCATCCACGGGAGGAGCAGGACGTAGATCGACACGAGCCATGCTCCCGCGAGGCGCGCGCCGCGAGCGCGCGGCGATCTCGAGAGGAGAACGAGCGCCGGGGCGAGCCCGAGCGGCATGAGGATCGCGTCCGACCGGAAGTTGAGCGCCGTCCCGAGGAGCGCCCCCGAGAGGACCGTGGCGCGCAGGCTCGGAGAATCGGACGCGATCGCTCGTTGCGCGAGGACGAGCGAGAGCACGAGGAGCGACGCCGTCACGCTGAGCGGCCAGCGGATCGCGTGGAGCGCGTACCACGGGAGCGCGCCCACGAGGAGCGCCTTGAGCGCCGTGATCGCCGCCCCGGGAAGCGCCTTCGTCGCGCTCAGGTGAGAGACGAGCGCTCCGAGCGCCGCGAGGCCGAGGGCTTCCTGGAAGACGAGCAGCGCGAGCTTGCTCCCCCGGAGAAGCAGGAGGAGAGAGGCGTAGCCCCACATGGGGAACGTCGGCGTCCCGATCTCACCGGCCTTCGGGTCGAAGCCCGCCGCGATGATCCGCGCGAGGTCCTCGTAGTTCGGGAGCACGCCCGTCATGGCGCTTCCGTGCCAGTTCGCGGCGACCACCACGATCGCGACGCAAGCGGCCGGCGCGAGGAACGCGAGCTCCCTTGCCCCTTCTCGTCTCACAGGTGCGGACTCTAACACCAAGACCTCGGGCGAGCCTATCGCGGCACGTGGTTAAATACCCCGACAGGAGACGCCCGTGGCCCTTCCCGAGAAAGCCGATCCCGAGGACCCGAAGTACCGAGACACCGTGATCCAGCTCATGCGCTCGCAGGCCTACCGCGAGTTCGCGGCGGCGCGCCTGTTCGGGCAAGGGCTCTCCTTCGCTCCTTGCGGGAAGGACCTGAAGTTCATGGCCTGGCACATCCAGGAAGAGACCGAGCACTATCTCGACGTCGCGAAGCTCTACGAGCAGTTCACGGGAGAGAGCGTCGACGGCTGGGTGCAGGAGCGCCTCTCACACAAGCCGATCCCCTCGGCCGAGTCGTGGCTCGAGCTCGGTCTCGCCCAGTGGCTCTACGACCGGGGCGGCTTCTGGCAGCTCCAGGAATACCTCGAGTGCTCCTGGCCTCCTTACAGGCCCCGGGAGCGAGGGCGACCGCTACGCCGTCAGGGTCGGGCTCAAGAAGCGCGACGCGGGCGTGGTCGCCAGGGACTTCATGAACGACATACGCCCGGCGATCCGTGAGGCCGGCCTCTCGCTGCCGTCCAAGGATGAGCTGGGAATCGAGCTGCCCACCGACATCGACTGGAAGCTCTAGTCACGTTGTTCGGGCGGCCGCGCGCCGCTAAGTTATGGGTCCACGAGGGCAGAGGCCCGGTGCGGTCTCGCGCCGGCACCGCCCGCGTCCCTCGCGAGAGGGAACGGAGGTCACGATGTCGCACCCGGAGGAAGAGGGTCTCGGCTGGCTCGAGGAAACCGACCACGCCCCTCCGCCGCCGCCTCCTCCGCCGAAGTCCTCGGTGGGAAAGCGGACGGCGAAGCAACCCGCGAAGCCCGTCGACGCTCCGAGCGAGGACGTCCTCGACTGGCTCTCCGGGCACACCGAGGGCGGCGACACGATCGTCTCTCCCGCGGGCAAGGGAGCGCGCAAAGAGGTCGGCTCGATGTCCGAGCTCGGCTGGCTCGACCAGGAGAAGGCCGACAGCGCCGCGCAGGGCGAGGACACCTCCGCCACGCCCGCTCTCATCCACGAGGACGAGGACGAGGCTCCCGCGGGCGGCGACGAGGGGGCCGCGAGCGAGAGCATGTTCGCCGCGGCTCTCGACGACTTCTTCTCTCGCATCGACGACACGGAGGAAGCGGGCGGGACGTCGATGGCCGAGGCGCCGGCCGCGGAGACGATCAACAAGCTCGGCAAGAAGGTCCGCGAGAAGAGGAACGTCCAGGAAGGAAAGGTCGACAAGGTCGTCGGAACCCTCATCCGCTACCTGACGCGCAAGGACCCGATCAAGGACACGCAGATCGACTCGATCTTCAAGCTCACGGTAGGGAAGCTCGTGGACGCTCTCAACGCCGAGATCCTCGCGGTCTACTACCCGATCGACGAGAAGAAGAAGCTCCACATCCAGGGCGTCTACTGGGCGAAGAACCTCTGGCGCGGGCGGCAGGACGCGGAGTCGAAGTTCAAGAAGGGCGTCGAGCGGCTCCAGAACGTCACGATCGACCCGGCGCAGGGGATCGAGGGGCGCGCCCTCGAGAAGAAGATCTCGGTGACCTCGCTCGACGCGACGAAGGACCCCGACTTCAAGAACCACATCGGGGCCGCGACCGGGATCGAGATCGGGCCCATGCTCACGGTCCCGATCATCGACGGCGACTCGTACGGCGTGATCCAGGTCATGAACAAGGACCCGCAGTGCGGCGAGGAGTTCTTCTCCTACCAGGACCAGAAGCTCATGGAGGAGATCGCCGGTTACTGCGCGAAGATCATCCACCACGTCAAGGACCCGAAGCTCACCACGACCGAGGCCGAGATGGCGAAGTACGTCGCCCGTCTCGCGAAGGCCGAGGTCATGGACCCGACCGCTCCCGAGATCGAGTGGGACGACCGCCTCTGGGAGGTCGTCGGCGTCGAGCACATCCAGAAGTACATGATCCTCCCGAGGAAGGCGCTCACGTCGAAGGCGCTCTCGGTGGTCATGGTGAACCCGCTCGACTTCGGCAAGAGGAGCGGCTTCGAGGCGGCGACGGAGAAGACGATCGAGGAAGCCTTCGTCGCCACGAAGGTCCAGATCCAGACCGTCCTCGACAAGAAGTTCAAGAAGAACCCGGCCGTCGACACCTCCGACCTCGGCGCTCTGGCGGGCGAGGTCGACTCCCTCTCGGGGGAGAAGGTCGAGCTCAAGGCGGAGGACGAGAAGGAAGACGCGGCGCCGATCATCAAGCTCGCGAACCGCATCATCGAGGACGCCTACGCCCGCGGCGCGAGCGACATCCACATCGAGCCCTACGAGCACGACACGCGAGTGCGCTACCGCGTGGACGGGAACCTCGAGCAGCGCATGACGCTGCCCAAGAAGGCGATCAACCCCCTCATCTCGCGCATCAAGATCATGGCGAACCTCGACATCGCCGAGGGCCGCTTGCCGCAGGACGGGCGCATCAAATTCAAGCAGTACTCGCGCACCGGGCTCGACCTCGACCTCCGCGTGGCGACGGGCCCCATGGCCTTCGGCGAGAAGTGCGTCATGCGCCTCCTCGTGAAGGGGAGCATCGCGCTCGGGCTCGACGCCATGGGCTTCTCGCCCAAGAACCTCGAGCTCTTCCGCTGGGCCTCGAAGCAGGCCTACGGGATGATCCTGAACGTCGGCCCGACCGGCTCGGGCAAGACGACGACGCTCTACTCGGCCCTCTCCGAGGTCAACACGATCGACGTGAACATCCAGACGGCCGAGGACCCGATCGAGTATCCGCTCGTCGGGATCAACCAGATGCAGATGCACAAGGACATAGGGCTCACGTTCGCGAGCGCCCTGCGCTGCTACCTGCGCATGGACCCCGACATCATCCTCGTCGGCGAGATCCGAGACCTCGAGACGGCCGAGATCGCGATCGAGGCGTCGCTCACCGGACACCTCCTGTTCTCGACGCTCCACACGAACGACGCGGCCGGCACGGTCACGCGGTTCATCGAGATGGGCGTCGAGCCCTTCATGGTGAGCTCGTGCCTCCTCCTCGTGTGTGCGCAGCGGCTCGGCCGGCGGCTCTGCAAGAACTGCAAGGTCCCGAACAACGGAATGCTCGACTCCGAGAAGGCCGTGCTCATGCAGGACGACCGCCCGATCAAGGAGCTGTTCACGACGAAGGACGGCGGCTGCGAGAAGTGCGGCAACACCGGCTACAAGGGCCGCGTCGGCATCCACGAGATCCTCACGCTCAACGAGGAGATCCGCGACCTCGTCAACAAGAGCGTGAGCGCCGACATCCTCAAGGCGGCGGCCATTCGCAACGGCATGAGGACGCTCTGGCAGGACGGGCTCTGGAAGGTGAAGGAGGGCATCACCGACCTGAAGGAGCTCATGGCGAACGTCCGCGCCGACGGGGACATGAAGTCCGGGTAACGGCTCGCTTGTCACTCGTCACTGGGGCACTTGTCACTTGTCATTGGTCCGCGTCGGCGCATCAATGACAGTGACGAGTGACAAGTGACCAGTGACGCGTGAAGGCCGGGCGTCTGCGAAGTCAGGCGCGGCCCTGTTGGTCGTTCTCGGTGTAGCGCTCTCCCTCCGGCTCACGACGCGAGACATCCCTCACCTCGGGAGCGACGAGCCGTGGAACGAAGGGCTCGCGGCGTCGCTCCTCGAGGACGCGGGCTACACGCTCCGCCGCGTCGACATCGCGCTCGTCGAGAGCGGTCGCGCGCTCGCTCTCGTGTCGATCGGGCGCGGCGCGCGTGAAGGCGTGCTGCGCTTCTACGGGGATCAGAGGGCCGTGGTCG
>JACQDU010000324.1 GCA_016200955.1 bacterium | reverse complement strand
CGCTCCCCAGGATGGCCACGCCGAGAAAGGCTTGCACGGATCCTCTCCTTGATACAGCTTCTTCGAGAGAGCATGCCCACCGCGACGACCTGCCCGACGTGCCGAGCTCCGATCGCGGTCCCCGCGGGCTTCGCCGGAGCGCTCGCGTGCCCGAGGTGCCGCGCTCCCGTGAGGGTCGCGGCCACGGTCGCCGACGCTCACACGCACGCTCCGGCTCCCACGATGCACGAGGACAAGACGGCCGTCGCTCCGCTCGAGTCGTTCGCGGGGCCGATCATTCACTCGAGCGCGCCGTCTCTCGCGCCTTCTCCGTCTTCCTCTCATCATCATGCCGACGGCTCTTCGGTCCGCGCCGAGGTCGAGCGAGCACGAGCGGACCCGGCGCGGGTGTTCGGGCGCTTCGTGCTCCTCGAGAAGGTCGGAGAAGGCGGCATGGGGAGCGTCTTCCGCGCGTGGGACGACCGGCTCAAGCGAGTCGTCGCGGTGAAGACGCTCCTCGCGGGAGCCGACAGCGCGAGTACAGGGGGCGCGGGCGACGAAAGTCGCCCCATGCAGCGAGTCAAGCGCCTCCAGCGAGAAGCCGAGGCGATCGCGCGCCTCCGCCACCCCGCGATCGTCGCCGTCCACGACGTGGGAGAAGTCGGCGGCAAGCATTACCTCGCCATGGACTTCATCGACGGCACGACGCTCGAACGCCGCCTCGAGGCGGGAAAGGAAGGCAAGCTCCCCTGGACGCGCGCGCTCGAGGCGCTGCGAGACGTCGCGCGAGCCGTCCAGTACGCGCACGAGCAGGGAGTCATCCACCGCGACTTGAAGCCCGCGAACATCATGCTCGATGCGAGCGACCGGCCCTACGTCATGGACTTCGGCGTCGCGCGTCTCTCGGGAGAGAGGACGACCCTCATAACGCGCGAGGGCGCGGCCATGGGCACGCCGGCTTACATGCCTCCCGAGCAAGCGGACGGCGCGTCCTCGAAGATCGGCCCGTGGAGCGACGTTTACTCGCTCGGAGCGACGCTCTACCACGTCCTCACGGGAAGGCCGCTCCCGCCGAGCGCGCTCGCGCGCCGGGCCGCGGGCGACATCGAGACGATCTGCCTCAAGTGTCTCGAGAAGGACCCGAGAAAGCGCTACGCGTCGGCGGGCGCCCTCGCGGACGACCTCGAGCGCTACGTCCACGGGGAGCCGATCACCGCGCGCCCGCTCGGCCCGTTCGCGCGGCTCGCGAGGAGGGCGAAGCGGAACAAGCTCGCGGCCTTCTCGCTCGCCGCATCCTTCATCATCGTGGCCGCCCTCGGCACGGGCGCCGCTTTCCTCATGAGCGCCGAGCGAGCGCGCGCGAGGGCGGAGAAGGAGAAGATCGTCGAGCAAGCCCGCGCCGATGCCGCAGGGGCGCGCGCGCGCTTCGAGAAAGCCCGGGCGGAGAAGGCGCCGCCCGGGGCCCAGGCCTCGCGCGAGCGGAACGACGCTCTCCTCGGGCTCGGCCTCAAGGCCCTCCAGGCGAGCGGGCGGCTCGCCTCGCTCGAGCCGGACGACGCGGGCGCGAGGAAGGCGACCTTCGAGACGGCCTGCCGCCTGGGAGAGGTCGCTCTCGAGGCCGAGCAATGGAGCCTCGCGCGGACGGCCTTCGAGGAGGCGCTCGAGCTGAGGGTGGACGACGCGCTCGCCGGGAAGTCGCTCGACGCCGTCGGCGTCGCTCGCACCGCGCTCCAGGAGAAGCACAGGAAGGAGGCCCAGGCCGCGCCCGAGGCCGCGCGCGCGGGCGCGGAGAGCAAGGAGAGCTACGACCGCGACGAGGCCGTGAACTCCCTCGTCCGCCTGAGCGAGGCCCAGACGGTCGAGCTCCTCGCGCGCGAGCTCGACGCGGCCGGCGAGACGCTTCGCCAGGCCGCGCGCGAGGTCTACCTATCCGCGCTCGAGCCCTTGCCCGACGAGGCGCTCGCCGGACAGGCGAGGCTCTCCGGGCTCGACCTCGCGGTCGATCGGCGCGCGTCGCTCGCTCCCGGAACGAAGCTCGATGCGGCTTCCGTCGCCCTGATCGCGCGCGCGGAGGCGCGCCTCGCCTCACGCGCGGCGAGCGCGGGTCGGGACGGCTACAACGTCCACGCGGTGATCGCCGCCGCCCAGGCGGAAAAGCTCGGGCCCGGTCGCCTCGAGGCGGCGACCGTGGCGGCCGAGGCCCTCGGACGCATCGGGATCGCGGACAAGGCCGCGGGAGCGCTCGGGCGCTACGTCCTCGCGGAGGAGGACGAGTACCGCGCGATCGTTCCGGGGCTCGCTCTCTGCCGCCTGAAGGGGCCCGAGGCCGAACGCTACCTGCGAGCGGCCCGCGATCGGTTCACCGTCACGGGCCCTTTCGTCGCGAAGCTCATCCGCCTCCTCCCGCGCGACGGCCCGCAGGCCGAGGGTCCGGCGGACGAGGCGAGCACGGTCGAGGCTCTCCTGAACCGCGGCATGTCTCGCATGCAGAGGGCCGACTACGAGGGAGCGATCGCGGACTTCACGAAGGCGCTCGAGCTCGACCCGAAGAGCGCGACCGCCTGGAGCGATCGCGGTGCAGCCCGCGTTCTCGCGAAGGACAACGCGGGAGCGCTGGGCGACTGCGCCCGCGCGATCGAGCTCGATCCCAAGCTCGCGACCGCCTGGAGCAACCGCGCCTACGTGCGGTCCCGCGAGGGCGACTACGACGGGGCCATCTCCGACGCCACGCGAGCGATCGAGCTCGACCCGAAGTCGTCCCGGACCTGGTACCACCGCGGTTGCGCGCGCCGGCACAAGCAGGACCACGCCGGCGCGAACGCCGACCTCACCCGGGCCCTCGAGCTGGACCCGCGGCACTTGGACTCGTGGGTCGAGCGCGGGCTCGCGCGCCTCGACCAGGGCGACATCGAGGGAGCGCTCGCGGACGAGAACCGCGCGATCGAGCTCGACCCTCGCTCGGCAGAGGGCGGCTACCTCGCTCGCGGCATCGCCTCGCTGCGCAAGGGCCACATCGCGGGAGCGATCGTCGACTTCGGCCGGCAGATCGAGCTCGACCCGAAGCAGCCGGCGGCGTGGTCGAGGAGAGGCGAGGCGAGGGTCCACTCCCGCGACTTCCAGGGAGCCGTCGCCGACTACACGCGCGCGATCGAGCTCGGAGGGAAGGACGACCTCTCGTGGAAGGGCCGCGGCTACGCGCGCTACCACGCCGGCGACTTCGAGGGAGCCATCTCCGACTTCACGCGAGCGATCGAGCTCGACCCGAAGAACGCCGCGAGCCACACAAACCGCGGCGCCGCGAGGCAGGCGCGCGGCGATCACGAAGGCGCGATCGCCGACTACACCCGCGCGATCGAGATCGACCCCAAGGATGCGAGCGCCTTCGAGAACCGCGGCATCGCGCGCCGGGACAAGGGGGACAAGGACGGGGCCTTCGCGGACTTCAGCAAGGCCATCGAGCTCGACCCTCGATGGGCCAAGGCGCTCGACGACCGCGGGAACCTCCGCGCCGCAAGAGGCGACCTCGAGGGCGCGCTCGCGGACATCACGAGGGCGATCGAGCTGAACCCGCAGCTCGCGGACGGCTG